>NZ_QPJF01000008.1:0-108740 GCF_003337665.1 Halanaerobium sp. ST460_2HS_T2 | reverse complement strand
GTAACTATTTAATTCAACGGAGCCAGGCAAATGCCTTTTTTATTTAGATATTTTTAGATTTACATTTTTTTCTTCACAACATTAATTATACAACCTGAATAGTCTAGAAATTTTAGAACAGAATTTAGAATTATCAACTGCATCTGGTTATGGAGAAGAATTATCATTTAGTCTACAAGAAACAGAAGAATTTAATGTTTGGGATTTTACTTTGAATGCGAGTAACTCATCAACTGAATTTAGTTCAAATGGAGAAACTTTTGATGATACTTTAAAAGGTAAAATTAAATTAGATAATAATGGCAATATTACTTCTTTTGAAACAAATGAAGGATTAGCAACTGAAGTTGATTTGTTGACAAATCCTTTGGTAACAACTATTGTTGACCCAAGCGGAACTAACCCCGATGAAACTTTGTCTCTATCATCAACTGATGTAAATAATATTTTTACTAACTCAACAGGAGTGAATGATGCAAATGTTGATCTTGCCTTCGAACAAACAGCTAAAAGAAACATTGCTGTTGATGTTTTTGATAGTCAGGGCGGCAAACATACTGTAGTGCTTCCACTTGAAAAAACAGCTAATAATGAATGGCAGATAAGTGATAGTGACGAAGATTTTTCTGTAGATGGTATTACTGGTACTGCCAGTTTGGGTGGAGACCATACAATAACCTTTGATGCAAATGGTAATATTGATGGTGGAGAAACTGTTGAATTAACTTTTACCCCTGCTGGTCCTGATATGGAACAAACTGTTGAACTCGATTTTAGTGCAGTAACTCAGTTTGATGGATCTATGACTGCTAATTTTACCAATGTTAATGGTTATGAAGATGGTGCATTAGAATCGTTCTCCTTTACAGAAACAGGAGATGTTGTTGGTTCTTATAGTAATGGTTTAACACAAACTCTGGCTAAGTTAGGATTAGCAAACTTTTCTAACCCGGCTGGATTGATGCGGCAGGAAGGAGTTTTCCAGACTACAAGTAACTCCGGTGATCCGGAATTAGGTGCTGCGGCTCAGGGTGGTTTTGGTTCTCTGGCTCCAGCAACACTTGAAATGTCAAATGCCAACCTTTCTCAGGAGTTTACAAATATGATTACAGCTCAGAGAGGTTTTCAGGCAAGTTCCAAATTGATTACAACCTCAGATGAAATGCTGCAGGAATTAGTTAACTTAAAAAGATAATTTTAATTAAACTGTCAGGCTGAGACCTATCACAGGTTTCGGCCTGATAGATAATAAAGTTCTTTAATAAGGAAGTGTATGATGATTAAATTGACCAGAACCAGTGGAAAAGAATTTGTATTAAATGCTGATCTGATAGAAGAAGTACAGGAGACTCCAGATACGGTAATTACTCTTACCAATGGCAAGAAATTGCTTGTCAAAGATTCAGCAGATGATATAATTAAAAAAGTAGTAACTTATCGCCAGAAAATAATGGCTGGAATTTCTAGAACAGGGGAGAGATCTTAAATGGATTTAGCAACAATAGTGGGTATGGTAGCAGGAGCAATAATATTTAGTTTAGTCGCGGTGCTGGGTGGCAATGTAGTAATCTTTGTCAGTGTTCAGTCCGCCCTGGTAGTTCTAGGTGGTACCCTGGCCGGTGTAATGATCAGTTATACTTTCCAAGATTTAAAGAATATTCCCAATCTTTTAAGAGTTTCATTTCAGGATGACAAAATGGAGTCAGAACATGTAATAGAAAATTTAGTAAATTTTGCTGAAAAAGCGAGAAGAGAAGGGCTTTTGGCCTTAGAAGATGATGCAGCAGAAATGGATGATGAATTTTTACAAAAAGGAATTCAGCTGGTAGTTGATGGAACAGATCCAGAGCTGGTTAGAAATATACTGGAAACAAAACTTACTTTTTTACAGGAAAGGCATGCCAAGGGGAGAGGTATTTTTGCTACAATGGGTCAGCTGGCACCAGCTTTCGGAATGATTGGTACTTTAATTGGTCTGGTGCAAATGTTGAGTCAGCTTGATGATCCAAATCAGCTTGGATCCGGGATGGCAGTAGCACTAATAACTACTCTGTATGGTGCTCTGCTGGCAAACTGGATTTTTATTCCTCTTTCTAAGAATTTAGAAACTCAGAGTAACCACGAGATTCATGTAAAAGAGGTTATCATTGAAGGGATTCTTTCAATCCAGGCTGGAGAGAACCCAAGAATTGTTAAAGAAAAATTACATGCTTTTCTCTCCGAAGGAGAAAAAGAAGAGGTAGAAGCCAGAATAGGAGAAGCAGGAGAGGTGGGTGCTGCAGAAAATGCCTCGTAATAAAAAGAATAATAATGGCGGGGGAGATGAAGGTGGTTCACCTGCCTGGATGACAACTTTTGGAGATATGATGACTCTGCTTTTAGTTTTTTTCGTATTACTATATTCTTTTTCGACAATGGATGTAGAAAAGTTTAAGGGTTTTATTTCTGCTCTTCAAAGTCAATTAGGTGTTTTAGAGGGAGGACAGACTATTACCCCCAATCCTAATATTGATGCCGGAACCCTGGGTGAAGATTATGCTCAGGCACCCCAGAATATTCGACAGGTAATGCGGGAATTAAACAATTATATAGAAGCTAATAATCTGGGTGACAGAGTTAATGTTGAAAACAAAAGAAAGGGACTGGTAATCAGTTTAACTGGTGAAATTCTGTATGAACTTGGTAGAGCTGAAATTAGAGACCAGGGGAGAGAAGTTCTGGCCATGATTTCTGATATTCTTAAAGATATTCCCAATGATATTATGATTGAAGGGCATACAGATGATTTACCGATTAGAACAGACGAATTCCCATCTAACTGGGAGTTGTCAACTGCCAGAGCTGTTAATGTGATAAAATTTTTGATAGAAGAAAGGAACTTTGATCCGGCAAGACTTTCTGCAGCAGGTTATTCTGAATATCGCCCGGTTGCAGAAAATACTACAGCTGAGGGAAGAGCTGAAAATAGAAGGGTCGAAGTAGTTGTATTAAATTCTCAGTATACAGTTAATAATGGCGCTGAAGCTGAAGACAAGCCTGTAGTTAGTAATCAGGAGTCTGCAGCTGAGGCAAATACAAAAAATCTGTTAAATAATAATCAAACTGAAAATACTGAGGAAGGAGGAAATATAGATGGCTGAAGAAGGACAGATGAATTTTAAAATGCTGGCCTTAATTATAGTTTTAGTAGTAATTATAACCGGGGTGGCAAGTTTTACTTTTTTTACTTATTTTTCAGTTTCCAGTGATGAGCAAAATAAAGAACAAGTTAAGAGTATAGAAGATATACGGCCAACTTATAATGCCGGGAGTTATACAGTTAATATTTCAAATAACAGTCAGATTAGTTTTGTTCGAGCAACTATAGTTTTTGAGCTTGAAAATGCTGAGCTGGCAAAAGAGTTGGACAAACGCTCATCTCAGATTAGAGACAGAGTAATTTCTACTCTAAGAGCTCAGAATCAGGAGATTTTAGAAGAGCCTGGTTCAGATACAATTAAAAAAATTGTTAAAGATAAAATAAATGAGTTATTGATTTCAGGAAAGATTACAAATGTCTGGTTTACAGAACTGGTTGTACAGTAGGGAGGATAAAAGATGGCTGATGTACTAAATCAAAATGAAATAGACTCTCTGCTCTCTGCAATTAGTGACGGCAGCCTTGATGTGGAGGAAGCTAAAGAACAATCAGAAGAAAAAGAAGTTAAAGATTATGATTTTCGCAGACCTGATAAGCTTTCTAAAGAGCAGATGCGAACATTACAGATGATTCACGAAAATCTTTCAAGACTATTTACAACAACTTTATCTACCAAACTTCGCAGTATGGTTAATTTTGAAGTTGCATCAATCGAACAGCTTTCTTATTCAGAGTTTATTCACTCTCTACCTGAACCAACTATTATTGGAATTAATAATTTGGATCCTCTTGACGGACAATTTATTTTTGAAATTAATCCAGAAATTGGTTTTGCAATTATTGATAGACTTTTTGGAGGTTTCGGCAATCCAATAGATGAAGTACGTTCTTTTACAGATATTGAACAGGTAGTAATTAAAAGAGTTATGAGCTGGCTTCTGGAAGGGTTTAGTGAAGCCTGGGAAAATATTTCTCAGTTAAAACCAAAGCTGCTTGAACTGGAATCAAATCCTCAATTTACCCAGATTGTTCCAGACAGTGACATGACAATAATTGTTACTCTTTCGGCGAGAATAGGTGGCAGTGAGGGATTAATGAATATTTGTCTGCCATATATAATGCTGGAGCCAATTGTAAGTAACCTAAATGCTCAATACTGGTTTTCGAGTACCAGAGAGAAACAGACTCCGGAACATATAGCGAAACTTCGCAAAAGATTAAATGAGGCTCTGGTTGAAGTTGATGCAGTTTTAGGAAGTACAGAAATTACAGTTGAAGATTTCCTTTATCTCCAGCCCGGAGATGTGGTAAGACTTGATAAAAAAGTTGAAGAAAATGCTGAATTAAAAATTGGCAGCAGAAGAAAATACGAAGCAGTTGTTGGAAATAAAAATAATCATAAAGCAATTCAAATTATTGGTGTAGCGGAAAACTTGTTAGAGGAGAGTGAAGACGATGACGAATGATGGTAATTTTTTATCACAGGATGAAATAGATGCATTAATGAATGATCAGGAAGACGAAGAACCTGTAGCAGATAGTCAAAAAGGTGGGCCAGATGCTTCTGATTTGAATTCAGAAGAAATTGATGTTATTGGAGAAGTTAATAACATAGCTATGGGCTCTTCAGCTACAGCGCTCTCCACATTACTTGATGAGAAAGTAGATATAACAACCCCAGAAGTTGATGTTAAAACTTTTCAGCAGTTAATTGAAGAATATGACAGACCCTGTGTCTTAGTTAAGGTAGAATATGTCGAAGGAATTGAGGGTCTAAGTCTTTTAGTTATTGATACAGAAGATGCTGCAGTAATTGCTGATTTAATGATGGGTGGAGATGGTCTCGAAGGTATGGACCAGGAAATGTTAAATGAAATTTCAATTAGTGCAGTTGGAGAAGCAATGAATCAGATGATGGGAGCTGCTTCTACAGCAATGTCAAATATTTTGGATGAACTGGTTAATATATCTCCTCCAACAGCAGAATTTATAGATCTGGATGATGTTATTGAAGAGGGAAGAGACTGGTTTGATCCGAACGAAAAAATTGTTGTCACTTCTTTTAAGCTGAAGGTTGGAGATGTAATTGATAGCAGTTTTAAACAGATTTCTTCTTATAATTTTGTTAAGGATCTGGCTGATTCTCTGCTCCATGGTAATACAGGTTTGATGGATAATACTATTGATGAAGAAGAAATTGAAGAAGAAGTAAAAGAAGAAGTTGATACTTCAGTTAAAGAAGAATATCAGGAAACAGCAGGTTCTCAGAGCTCTCAGGGACAAAAAAACAAATCAGCTTCTCAGACTAATACTGGTGAAGCCGGGCGGTCTTCACAGCAGAGAAGAGAACCGCAAAATAGAAATATTGAAAGAGAAGAAAAAGTTGATGTTCAGTCAGCACAATTTCCCGAATTTAGTCAGTCATCTACACAGCCCTTACCAAATAATATGGAATTAATTAAAGATGTACCGCTGGAAGTTACAGTAAGGCTGGGTAAAACAGTTATGAAAATTAGAGATATTCTTGATCTTGGGGATGGCTCTATAATTGAGCTTGACAAGCTTGCTGGAGAACCAGTAGATCTTTTGGTTAACGGAAAGCTGGTCGCAAAGGGAGAAGTTGTTGTTATTGATGAAAACTTTGGCTTTAGAGTTAAAGACATAATTAGTCCCGCTGAACGACTATCAAAGATATAGGCTGGTGATATAATGAATTATCTCTGGGAAACCTTTAAGATTACTTTTTACCTTGTTTTAGTAATTGGCTTTATTTTAGCAATTTATTATCTTTTGAAAAACAGATTTAATTTAACCAATTCCAGGCAGATGGAAATAATTGATACAATGCGGTTGGCCAATGGAGAGACAATTTATCTGGTTAAGGTTTTTAACGAAATTGTAATGCTTGGTGGTAGTAAAGAAGAATTAAATTATTTGCGAAGCTGGCCGATCGATCAGTTAGATTTCGATTTTAATGATTTGAGAAAAGAAAAAGGGAAAAAAGGAGATTTTAAAGATAAGCTAAAAAGTATTCTGGCTAAAGATAAAAGTTCTAACAGCAGTGATCAGGATGTTTAAAAGATTATTTTTAATTGCTCTGGTAATATTATTGTTATTTAATTTCAGTTTTTCTGTTTCAGCTCAGGATTTTAATATTCCAAATATTTCTTTTCAAATTGGAGATGAGGGAGCTGAAAATCAGGGGGATGATTTAGTTTTATCACTTCAAATTTTACTCCTGCTGACAGTTTTATCTCTTGCTCCGGCAATCATAATACTTTTTACATCTTTTACCAGAATCATAATTGTTTTTTCAATATTAAAGAGGGCACTTGCTTTAAATAATATGCCGCCCAACCAGGTTTTAATTGGAATTGCAATATTTTTAACTATATTTATTATGTCTCCTGTCTGGCAGGGGGTAAATCAGAATGCTCTTCAGCCCTATCTTGCTGATGAAATAAGTCTGGAAGAAGCTTATCAGAATACTATTTCTCCAGTTAGAGAATTTATGTTTAATCAGGTTGATGAACGTTCACTGGCACTATTCACTAACATTGCGGAGATTGAGCGACCGGAGACCAGGGAAGACCTTCCAACATTTGTTTTAATTCCCGCTTTTTTAGTTAATGAGATTAAAATAGCCTTTCAGATTGGATTTTTATTATATATTCCATTTTTGATGATAGATATGATTGTAGCCAGTATTTTAATGTCGATGGGTATGATGATGTTACCACCGGTTATTATCTCATTACCGTTTAAAATTTTACTATTTGTTCTGGCAGATGGCTGGCATCTTTTAATTGGTTCTTTAATCGAAACTTTTTTCTAATTAATTAAAAAAACTTATTTTTAATTGCTAATTTTAAATAATTTGGGAGTTGAAGCATATGGGAGAAGCGGTAGTTCTTGATATTGGAAGACAGGCCTTATATACTGTTATTATTGTTGTTTTGCCAGTTCTGGGAGCGGGTTTGATTACCGGTCTTTTAGTTGCTATTTTTCAGGCTACAACTCAGATTCAGGAACAGACACTGGCCTTTGTCCCCAAAATATTTGCTGTACTGGCTTCGATAGCTTTTTTTGGTCCCTGGATAATGACAACTGTTGTAGAGTTTGTGCAGGAACTTCTGCAGAATATTCCTACCTATATTAGTTAGGGGCTGATTATAAGTGATAGATGGATTAATGATTAACGAACATATTTACCTATTCTTTCTAATTTTGAGCCGCTATCTGGGAATGATGCTTTTAACCCCCATATTTAGCAGTCGAGTAATATTATATCAGATTAAAATTTTAGTAGCGGTGAGTCTGGCTGTTCTTACATTTCCACTTGTAGTAGGGAATTATCCTGCAGTTTATCCGGACAGTAATTTGCTGGTGATTATTGAAATTATCAGTGAAGCAAGTATTGGCCTTTTTATGGGCCTGGCTGTTTTTCTAGTTTTTTCTGCAGTCCAGTTAGGTGGTCAAATTGTTGATATGCGGATGGGTTTCAGAATTGCCAATGTTGTTGATCCGTTTAGTGGAGTAGATTCACCGGTGATTGGACAGCTGAAAAATATTTTTGTAACTTTAATTTTTCTGGCTTTAAATGGTCATTTGCTTTTAATCAAACATCTATATCAGTCATTTGAGATTATTCCTCCTGGGCGAGTTAATTTTTCTTCAGAACTCTGGCAGTATTTTTTTAGAAGAAGTGCTGATATGTTTCTACTTGCAGTTAAGATTGCTCTGCCGATAGCTGGAGCTATCTTTTTTATTGACATTATACTTGCTTTTCTGGCAAGATCAGTACCACAGATGAATCTATTTATAATTGGACTACCAATTAAAATTATGGCTGGTTTGATTTTGATATTTGTTTTAATGCCGGTTTTAAACCACTATTATGCAGAAATATTAATGGATGTCATTAATGAAATTCCGGCTCTCTTTAAATTGATTGCACCCTAGTTTTACTGTGATTTGAAGGAGTATATTAGATTAATAATATTTTTAGCTTATTATAAATTGAACTGAAGGAGATAAAATTATGGCGGATAATGGAACTGGTGAAAAAACAGAAGAAGCCACGCCCAAACGGAAAAGAGAGGCCAGAGAAGAAGGTAATGTGGCCAAGGGAAAAGAAATAAGTCAGGCTTTTACGCTGCTGGCAAGTTTTATGTTTCTTTATTTTTTAATGCAGCAGATATTTTTTGGTGTACTTAATCAACTTCAGTATTATTTTAAAAACTTAATTGTCAGACCGTTTACAATTAATATGGCTTTTAATATTTTATATGATGCTTTTTTTTCAGTGGTAGAAACTATTTATCCAATTATGATAGTTACTGCTGCAGCAGGAATTTTGGTCAATTTTCTACAAATTGGAGCTCTCTTTACAACCAAACCTCTGGTGCCTGATCTTAAAAAAATAGATCCGATTAAAGGTGCAAAAAACATTTTTTCACTCAAGGGGTTTGTTGAATTATTAAAATCATTATTTAAGCTGGCTGTGATTGCAGTTATTGCTTATCGTTTTTTAATGAATAATCTTAATATATTTGAAAATAGTATTCACCAGGGACTGGATCAGTCACTGGTTGCTATTGCTGGTTTGATTACCAGGATGGCTTTTGCAATTATTGCTGCTTTAGTAATTTTGGGAGTACTAGATTTACTTTATCAAAGATGGCAGCACAATAAGGATCTTAAGATGTCTAAATATGAAGTAAAACAGGAACGAAAAGAGATGGAAGGGGATCCCATGATTCAGCAGCAGCGGAAGCAGAGACAGCGAGAGATGAGTATGAATCGTATGATGTCTTCTGTCAAAGATGCTGATGTAGTAATCACTAATCCTACTCATATTGCTGTAGCACTGGAATATGATCTGGAGGATATGGAAGCTCCTGTGGTTGTGGCTAAAGGTGAAGATTTTATTGCTCAGAAAATAAAAGAAAGAGCAAGAGATGCAGAGGTCGAAATAGTTGAAAACAAACCACTGGCTCGTTCCTTAAATAAAATGACGGAGATTGGTGATCAGGTTCCGGTTGAGCTTTATCAGGCAGTGGCTGAAATCCTGGCAAAAATATTTCAAAATAGAAATTAAAGAGATTAATTTATTAATTGCTATATTTTGTTTTAATTTAGTCTGATAGTTGATATAATAAGAACAACTTGTTTTAAATTTTTTACTTATACTGGTGGAGGTTAATTTTATTAGTGGATAATACTGCAGCTTTTACAAATATAACAAAAAATATGGATATAATTTTTGCTTTAATGGTAGTTGGAATAATTGTAATGTTTATTATTCCCTTACCAACTATGCTTTTGGATATGCTGCTGGCTGCCAATATAACCTTTTCAATGGTTGTTATTCTGGTGAGTATTTATACCACAGAGCCACTGGACCTTTCAGTTTTTCCCTCTCTTTTACTTTTTGCAACTCTTTTTAGACTGGGGCTTAATGTTTCTACGACCAGATTAATTTTAGGTCAGGGTTATGCTGGAGAAATCATAATGAGTTTTGGTGATTTTGTGGTCGGGGGAAATTATGTTGTTGGTCTGATAATCTTTTTAATTTTGGTAGTTATACAGTTTGTTGTAATTACTAAAGGTGCAGAGCGAGTTGCAGAAGTAGCAGCTCGATTTACTCTAGATGCAATGCCCGGTAAACAGATGAGTATTGATGCTGATTTAAATGCAGGTATTATTGACGAAAGAGAAGCAAAAAGAGAAAGAGAAAAAATTAGACAGGAAGCAGATTTTTATGGAGCAATGGATGGTGCCAGTAAATTTGTAAAAGGTGATGCTATTGCCGGTATTATTATAACTTTTATTAATATTATAGGTGGACTTGTTATTGGAATGTTACAGCAGGGAATGGGTTTTGGCGAAGCTTCTCAAACATATATTCTTTTAACTGTTGGTGATGGTCTGGTTTCTCAAATTTCTGCACTTCTAATTTCTACAGCTACCGGTATGGTGGTCACCAGAGCTGCCTCTGATAATAATATGGGTAATGAGATGACGGAACAGCTTTTAAAACAGCCTAAAGCTCTTTTTATAGCTGCGGGAGTTTTATTAGTACTTGGCTTTGTTCCCGGTTTACCTACAATTCCATTTTTAGTGCTGGCAGTATTTATTGCTACTATGGCGTATTTAATTATCAGGACCGCTCAGGTTGAAGCTCCGAGAGAAAAGAAAAAAGAAAAAGCGGAGTTAAGCCCGGAAGAAAAACAGGAGATGAAGGAACAAGAAATAAAACAGCTGATAAAAGTTGATAAACTTGAAATTGAAGTTGGATATAACCTAATTTCGCTTGTTCTTCCCGAACAGGGTGGAGACTTTTTAGATAGAGTTGCCAATATCAGAAAGCAGATTGCTATGGAGCTGGGTATTATTTTACCACCGGTAAGAATTGTGGACAACTTACAGCTGCAGCCAAACACATATAAGATTAAGCTGCAGGGAGTAGAAATAAGCGAATACCAATTATTTGCTGATAAATATCTGGCTATGGATCCAGGTGATACTTTTGAAGATATAGAAGGAGTAGATACTGAAGAGCCCGCCTTCGGTACACCTGCTATCTGGATTGAGGCTGAACAGCGGGAAAGAGCTGAGATGGCAAATTACACAGTAGTAGATCCTGGTTCAGTCATGGCTACTCATTTAACTGAAATTATTAAATCTCATGCTTATGAATTGCTGGGCAGAGAAGAAGTCAAAAAATTAATTGATAATGTAAAAGAGGATAATCAGGCTGTAGTGGATGAACTTATGCCGGATCTTATGAATCTGGGAGAAATTCAGAAAATACTGCAGAATCTATTGTGGGAAAATATTCCAATAAAAAATCTGGTTTTAATTTTAGAAACTCTGGCAGATCATGCTGCTCGAACTAAAGACCAGACTATTTTGACTGAATATGTACGTCAGGGATTATCCCGACAGATCAGTAATCAGTTTACTGATGAGAATAACAATTTAAATGTTTTTACTATTGATCCGCAGAAAGAGGAAAAACTGGCCAATTCTCTGGAGCAGTCTGATCAGGGTAATTATTTATCTTTACAGCCGGCTGAGGCACAAAATTTAATTAATAGTATAGTTCAGCAGGCTAAGCAGTTATTAGAACAGGGAAGAGAGCCCATTTTATTGACTTCACCAATGATTAGAAGGCCAATTAAAGAAATGGTACATCGAACTTTCTCTGATCTAACAGTACTCTCTTTTAATGAGTTGGAATCTGATGTTGAACTTCAGGTTCAGGGGGTTGTTAATTAAATGAAAGTAAAAAAATATACTGGCGAAACAATGCAGGATGTAATTTTTCAGGTTAAGGCTGATCTGGGACCTGAGGCTGTTATTGTAAATAAAAGAAAATTGAAACAGGGTGGGTTTTTCGGATTTTTCGGAAAAGAGGTTTTTGAGGTAGTTGCTGCTTTGGATAGTAAAGAGTCTGATTCAGAGACTACAGTAAAAGAAGATAATAATGATGATATTGTTGAAATTTCAAACTATGGAAGAAAAACGAGGAAAGTTGAGAGAACTAAGATCCAGAAAACTGCAAGTAAAGATCCTGAAAATAAAAATGCAATTAAAGAATTTATAGATGATTTAAAAACTGCTGCCGGATCTGAAGTAGATGTAACAGAAAAAAAATCAGAGCAGCCGAAACAAACTAAAACCAGCAATCAGACTGTAGAGCCGGAAAACTCTTTTAAAAAAGAATTAAAAAATCAGCAGAATTTAACAGCTGCTCAAAAACTGCAGAATAAATTTGATCAAAAAAATCCAGGAAATAAAAATAAAAATTTAAATAATAGTAATCAATTATATAATTATCTGTTAGAGCAGGGAGTAGACAGCAGAAATGTTAATCTGTTTTTAAAGGAAATGGATATAAAAACAGCTTCAGCAGGTGAAAATAACTTTGAGAGTCGTTTAAAAGAATTTTTAGGAATTTATTTTGCTGAAAATGAGGCAATAAAATTAGATTCAGCTCAAAAAGTTGTTTCTTTTATCGGTCCAACCGGAGTCGGCAAAACCACAACTATGGCAAAAATTGCTGCTCACTTTGCAGTAGATAAAAATAAAAATGTTGGTTTAATTACAGCTGATACCTATCGGATAGCTGCAGTAGAACAGCTGCAGACTTATAGTAAAATTATCGATATTCCATTTGCTGTCTGTTACAGCAGTTCTAAGCTGGAAGAAATGATTGCAGGACAGTTTAGAAATTGTGATTTAGTTTTGATTGACACTCCGGGCAGCAGCTGGAAAGATCAGATTCAGTTAGGGCGACTAAAAGACTATGTTGATCACACTCTGGTAGATGAGGTCCATTTATTATTAAGTTTAAATACTAAAAGCAGTGATCTGCGCAGTATTATCTCTGAGTTTTCCAAACTTAAACCTGATAGAGCTCTGCTGACAAAACTGGACGAAACAAGTAGTTATGGAGATATAATAAATATTAAAGAGAATTATAACCTGTCGTTATCCTATTTAACTTGTGGTCAGGATGTTCCCGAAGATTTTGAAATAGCAGGAGCTGATCAGATATACAGTTATTTATTTGGTGATTTTTATGCGTAGTCAGGCAGCAAAATTAAAAGAAATAATGCAGGAAAAAAAAGAAAAGGTTGAGGTAAAGGAATTTGAAACTTCATCCACCCGGACCATAGCGATTGCCAGTGGTAAAGGTGGTGTTGGCAAATCAACCTTTACAGTTAATTTTGCCTATAATCTTAGCAAGCTGGACAAAGAAGTTCTAATTATTGACAGTGATATTGGGATGGCTAATCTCGATATTATGCTGGGAGTACAACCTAACTATGATATGGGACACCTTTTGCGGGGAGAATGCAGTCTGGAAGATGCTGTGATAGAAGGTCCCGCTGGAATTAAACTATTAAGTGGTATTACCGGTGATGATAGTTTTATTGATATTCAAAATGATGCTATGCAAAAATTAATTGATCTGGGAGATCAGATTGAAAAAAATTATGATTATCTCTTAATTGATCTGGGGGCTGGGGCAGCAAAAAGTATTGTAAATACAATCCTGGCTGCTGAAGAGTTGATCCTTCTTTTAACTACAGAACCAACCTCTGTTATGGATAGTTACAGTTTAATTAAAATTCTGGCCAATCACAAATATAATAAACCGATCAAAATGGTAATTAACCAGACTGAGGACGAAAAGGATGCTCAAAAAACTGCCAAAAGAATTATCAAGACAGTTAAAAATTATCTTGATTTAGATCTAACTTTAATTGGCAGTATAGCTCATGATCGAAAGATTAGTGCTGCACTGCGCAGACAAAAACCTTATTCTGAATTATTTTCTAATCGGAAAGCAGCCAGAGATTTTGAAAATCTGGCAAGAAAAATTACCGGTGCTGAAAAAGAACAGCAGGCAAAAGGTGTAAAAAGTTATTTTTACAAAATGGTTGGTTTTTTTAATAAACATGTTAAATAGTCGATGGAGTTGAGAATATGAAGGAATTAGAGGTTAATCAAAAACTTGAAATAGAAGTTTTATCAGGTTCCTATCAGGGAAACTATTTAAGTAAAGTAGCAGATTTTCTGGAGGCTGGAATTATAATTACAGGTCTCTATCGCGAGGGAGCACCACTTCCTCTTAGATTAGATCAGACAATTAATGTTTATTATACTACTGATCGGGCTGCTTATAAATTTAAATCTAAAATTTTAAAAAGAACCAATAAACCGATACCATTACTTTTAATTGAAAGAGCTGATTCGGTAACTCGAATTCAGAGGCGTGATTATTTCAGACTCGATGTTACCGGTACGGTTGATATATATAAGATGATGGATGACAAAAAATATCCAAAAAAAATTTCCGAAGCCAGACTGCTGGATATAAGTGGTGGAGGGATTCAAATGCAGTTAAAAAAGAAATTCAAAAAAAATGAAGAAATACTAATCAGTTTAAAAAATATTCTGCCACCAAAAGAATTTATTAAAGCAAAAATTGTTCGAATCCAGCGGGAAAATAATGAGCTCAACAACTATGGAGTTCAGTTTGTAGAAATTGAAGAAGAGCAGCGAGAACAGATAATACAGTGGATTTTTGCCTATCAGCGTAAAAGCAGAAAAAAAGGTTTGAGATAGATGTTAGTAAACTCGCTTATTATAGGGCTAATTACATATACAGCTGCAGTTATTTATAATTTAATTATACGACAAAGTTTGGAGTTGGTTTTTTTTCTGGGGCTCAAATTTTTAGTTTATTCAACCCTGATGACTTTTTTTCTGCAGCTCAGTTATTATTTAATTAAAGATTATAATTCAGGTGCTGCAACTGAGATAGAAAATTCGGAAGACGAAAATGGACAGCTAAATTCTGAATCGGAACTGAATGATCAGGGAGAAACAGCTACCGACTCAGAAGCAGGGCAGGAATTTGCTGAATCTGCAGTTGAAAATGAGTTCGATAATCAGGAGTTTTCAGCTTTTAACCCAGAAGAATTTGACTATCAGCAGGATAATAACTAATTAAAGGGAGATTATTATGGCTTTAGATAAATTACTCTGGAAAAAATACAGGCTAAATAATAATCAGCAGGCTAGAGAAGAGATTATCTTAAAACATCTGGGACTGGTAAGGTATGCTGTAGGTAGAATTATTATTATGCTTCCTGATCAAATTGAAGCTGAAGATTTAGAAAGTTATGGAATAATTGGTTTGATTGAGGCAGTAGAAAAATTTGACTATCAAAGAGGAGTTGAATTTTCTACTTTTGCTCTGCCAAGGATTAAGGGAGAAATTTATGATTATTTAAGAAGTAAGGACTGGCTTCCGGATAATATGCGAAGAGAATTAAAAAGAGTAGAAGAGCAGCGAGAAAATTTTAAGGCTAAAACCGGCAGAGAGCCAGATCAAAAAGAACTTTCAGAATTAACAGGAATTAGTGAAAATAGATTAAATACTATTGAAAGACACAGTCAGCTGGCTAATTGGATTTCACTGTCCCATGAATTTGATGGAGCTGAATTAATAGAATTAATTGCTGCTGATCTTGATCAGGCAGTTGATAGATTAACAGATCAGGAAGCTGTTGATTTGTTATCTAAAAAAATTGATTTGCTTTCTGAAAACGAAAAACTGGTTTTAACTTTATATTACTATGAAGAACTAACTCAGGTTGAAATAGCAGAAGTGCTAGAGTTGTCTGCAGCAAGAGTTTCTCAGCTGCATAGTCAGGCAATTCGACGCCTGCGGGGAATGCTGAGTAGATCAAAAGAATATTTTTTCTAATGAGAGGTAGGTAATTAAAAGTGAGTAAAGAGCAGTTTGATAGAAAAGACCAGAATTGTCTGCTTAAGTTTACAGAAGATGAAATATTATTGAAATTAAGGTTGGATAATAATCCAGATTTACTAGAGATTGAAGATTTTTTAGTAGAAAATAATATTATGGAAGCAGATTATGAAAAAATAAAAAAAGCACTAAGTAATGAGCAGGAAGAATGGTTTAAAATTGCTGAAAATATAAATTTGCCTTCCGAAGATGATAAAATAGAAATTGAAGTTTCTAATGATGGATTAAAAGTTTTATTAGATTTTACTCCGGGTAGAGATGGGAAGGAAATTAAATTTGGAGATTTAAAAGAGCTGCTGGCAGATAAGAATATTAGCTATGGAATCAAAGAAGAAAAAATAAAACAGGTTTTAAAAATTAGACAGCCGGTAAAAAGAGAAGTAATTGCTGAAGGGAAAGAACCTTTACCGGGAGAAGATGGATATCTAATCTATCATTTTGAAGAGAAGGAAAATAATATTGGTACTCTACGAGAAGATGGAACCATGGATTTTCATTCCAAAAATTTAATTAATAATGTTCGCCGGGGAGAAAAAATTGTAACAATGGTAGAACCAACCGCAGGCGAACCAGGAAAAGATGTTTTTGGAGAAGAAATTAAAGCTCCTGTTCCTAAGTCCGTAAAATTACCTCGTGCCAAAAACACTGTCAAAAAAAATAACAGCATTTATGCTGCTAAAGACGGTCAGATAGTGCGTAATGGGACAAAAATATCTATTAATCCTGTTTATCAGGTCAAAGGGGATGTAGACCTGGAAGAAGGTAATATAGATTTTGTTGGTAGTGTTAAAATTAGTGGTAATGTTAGAGAAGGTTTTGTTGTTAAAGCTTCTGGAGATATAGAAATTGCAGGAAATGTAGGTGCTGCAAAAATTGAAAGTGGAGGTAGTGTTTTAATAAAAAAAGGTTTTTTGGGCAGGAATAAAGGCGAAATTAATGCCAGTGGTGATGTAAATGCTCGTTTTGTAGAAAATGCTGAAATTAAAGCCAATAATGTAAGAGTACATGAGGCAATAATGCACAGTCATGTTACTGCTAAAAATAGTGTTATAGTAAGTGGAGGTAAAGGTTTAATTGTTGGCGGGCGGGTTATGGCCCAAAATATCATCGAAGCAAATATGATTGGCTCCAGTCTGGCAACAAAGACATATATTGAGATTGGGCTGGAGCCAGAACTGCGCAAGAAATTCAAAGCTGCCAAAGATGAGCTGGAGACAGTGGAGAACAATCTGGATAAGGTAATCAAAAGTGTAGATCTATTAAAATCAATGAAAGAAAAAGGAATCAAGTTACCAGCAAATAAGCGAGAAATGTTTTCTAAATTAAAAGCTACTAAAGATGAGCTGGAAGAAAGAAAATCAGAACTTGAGTCTGAAATTGAAGAACTGGAAGAACAGTTAACTGCATCTGAGGAGGCGGTTATAAAAGTTAATAACTGTATTTTCCCTGGAGTACAGCTTTTAAGTAGTAAGGATAAAATGATTATTCGCAACAAAATTTCGAAATGTGCCTTTACTGAAGTTAATAAGGAGTTAAGACAGAAAACTAATTTATAAGGAGGTGTTAAAATGATTAGAGGCTTATATACTGCCGCTTCTTCGATGAATGTGCTGGAGAAAAAGACAAATATTCGTTCCAATAATCTGGCCAATGTTAATACAGCCGGCTTTAAAAAATCAGAAGCTATCACTGCTTCTTTTCCCGAAATGCTTTTAAGCAGGATTGAAAATGGTAAAGCTGATAAGGAAATAGGTGAGTTGGCAACAGGTTCCTATGTGGAGCAGAGTTTTAAAGACATGAGTCAGGGGGTTTTTCAACGCACTGATAATTATTTAGATTTTGCTGTTGAAGGGAAAGGATTTTTTGTAATTGAAACTGATGCAGGCAACAGATACACTCGGGATGGTAATTTTACTATCAATTCTGATTCCGAGCTTGTAACCCAGAGCGGCAATTATGTGCTGGATAGTGCTGGAGAGAGAATTCAGCTTATTCCTGACCAGGATTTTAGGGTTAGTGCTGACGGACAGATCACTTTTAATAATGGTCTTCAGGGAGCACAGATTGCACTGATGAATTTTGAAGATGAGTCCCAATTACTGCAGCAGGGTGATAATCTTTATGCAGCTCAGGAAGGGGCAGTAGCTGTTGAAACTGACGCTGGAATTGCTCAGGGGTATTTAGAAGGTTCTAATGTTAAAATTGTAGAAGAAATGGCAAAAATGATTAAGACTACCCGGCATTATGAATCAAACCAGAAAGTCATTAGTAGTATTGATGAGACATTAAACAAAGTGATTAATGAAGTTGGACGGGCATAAATATTTTAGATTGAGAGCCGGACCTGAAAAGGAAGCTCTTACTGCTGTTGACTGAAAGAGACAGCAGTTTTCAATTAAATTTATTTCAGTCTGTCCACTTCCAAAAAAATAAATGAGGTGGAAAATATGATTAGTGCTTTATGGACATCAGCAACAGGAATGAATTCACAGCAGACTAATATCGATGTTATTTCTAATAACCTGGCCAATGTAAATACAAGTGGATTTAAAAAATCTAAAATTAATTTTGCGGATTTAATTTATACAAATATGAGAGAATCCGGGACACCAAATGCTCAGGGAGCAGAAATTCCGACCGGGATTGAGGTTGGTCATGGATCTAAAGTTAACAGTACCCAGAAAATATTTACTCAGGGAAATATTCAAAATACTGATAGTCCCCTGGATATGGTTATTGAAGGAGATGGCTTCTTTAGAATACAGCTGCCAGATGGGAATTATGCTTATACCAGAGATGGTTCCTTTAAACAGGACAGTAATGGTAATATAGTTACTTCGGATGGTTATCAGATAGACCCTGGATTTCAGATTCCACAGGAAGCGACAGAAATATCAATAACTTCCGATGGTACAGTAAATGCCAAAGTGAATGGTGAAAATCAACAACTGGGTCAAATTCAGTTATATCGTTTTGCCAATCCAGCCGGTCTTTCCAGTGAAGGAAGGAATCTTTATTTACAGACAGTTGCTTCCGGGCAGGCTATGCAGGGAGTTCCTGGAGAAGCTGGTTTTGGTACAGTAACTCAGGGCTTTTTAGAAATGTCAAATGTTAAAGTAGTAGAAGAAATGGTAAATATGATTGCAGCTCAGAGAGCATATGAGACTAACTCAAAGGCTATTCAGGCTTCGGATGAGATGCTGCAGACAGCTAATCAGCTGAAGAGATAATAAGTTGCTAACTATTGAATAAAGCAGTGGCCAGAGGTGCATAATTATGAAGAAAATAATTGTTTTTTTAACGGTGATCTTAACAATAATTATAACTACTAATACTGCTGCTTTTGAAATTGAAATACAAAAAGAAGTAGAAGTTAGTTCTGCCGAGATTTATCTGGGCGAAATTGCTCAAATTAAAGCTCCAGAGCTCTCTGATTCTGCTCTGAGTGAACTCAAAAATTTAGTTTTTAAATCTTCTCCCAGTCCAGGATATCAAAAAAGGCTGAGTCGAGTTCTTGTTGATTTAAGCATCCAAAATCTGGACTATAAAAAATCACAGTTTAAACTCCGGATGCCGGCAACAGTAATTGTTCGCCGTCGAAGTAGGGTGATTACCGAGGATGAGATTTCTAGGTTGGTTAAAGATTATTTAAAAACTGAGCTTGACTTTAAGGCTGAAGATATATTAATTGAAAGTAAAAGTTCTACCCATAATATTGAAATTGCAGCAGGTGATTATCAAATAAAGGTTGCTGAAAACCAAAATTTATCTCTGTCGGATATTAATCTAAAGCTTGAAATATGGCAGAATGATAAAAAAATACGAAGTCTTTTTTATCCTGTTAAAGTCAAACTGCTGCTTAAGGTGCTGACAGCAGATAAAAGTTTAAAAAGTAATTCAAAAATTAATAAATCGGACTTTTCAATTCGAGAGCAAAAGATTTCAGGTGATCCAGCAGAAGTTATTCAGAGCTGGTCAGAAGTCGATTTCAATAATGTTCAATTATCAAGGCGATTAAAAAAAGGTGAAATACTAAAGTCAAATTATTTAAAGACCCCCTATGTAGTAAAATGGGGACAAAAATTACATTTAAAAGTTGAAGTTAATAATATAAAAGTTTCTACCTTTGTAGAGGCTAAAGAAAGAGGAAAAATTGGTGAAATCATTACGGTTGAAAATTTAAACAGTGGTTATCAATTTCAGGTTGAAGTAGTTTCACCAACTGAGGTTAAAATGATCTCAGATTAAGAGAGGTGCAAATATGTATTATTTAGGTAAATTTAAACTGATTAGTATAGTACTTATAATAGTTTTTCTGGCAACTTCTGCTGCAGCTGCAGAATCACTCTGGAGCGATAATTCTAAAGGTTTGTACCAGGATTATCCGGAGTATGAAATGGGAGATATAATTACTGTAGTAATTGAGGAAGACGCTAGTGCTATTCAGAGCGCTAATTCTGATGCGAGTCAGGGTAGTGATTACAATGCTGAAGGAAGTGGATTTTTAGATTTTCTTCCTTTCTTTGATTTCAGTTATTCAGATTCAGAATCCGCAGATGGTCAGACTCAACGAAGTGGTACTCTGGAGGCAGACATAACGACTGAGGTAGTAGAATTACGAGAAAATGGTAATCTTAAAATTCAGGGAACAAAAAGGGTAAAAATTAATGGTGAAATTCAGACAATTATCTTAGAAGGAGTAATTCGACCACAGGATATTAATTTTGATAATGAAGTTTCTTCCAAAAGGGTCAGTAATGCAAATATAGAATATGAAGGGGAGGGTGTTGTTGGTGATAAACAGGACCCGGGAGTTTTAACTAGATTATTTAATTTTATTTTTTAGTATTTGAAAGAAGGGATAGTTTGTTTAATTTAATGAAATCGAAAGCTTTTGGAACTATATTTATTTCTATTTTTTTGCTGCTGATCAGTTCGACACTGACTGCAGCAGTTAATGATCCTCAGGTCGAAATTGGTAATATAACCAGGATTAAGGGACAGCGTGTTAATCAGTTAATTGGCTATGGTATTGTAGTTGGATTAAACGGAAGTGGTGATTCCAATAGAAGTCAGGCTACAGTTCAGAGTGTTGCCAATATGCTGCAGAATTTTGGTGTTAATGTAACAGATAATCAGGTTGCAAGCCAGAATATAGCTGCAGTTATGGTAACTGCAGAGCTGCCACCTGTGGCTCATAATGGTGACCCAATTGATATTACAGTAAGTTCGATTGGTGATGCTGATAGTTTACAGGGAGGAACATTATTATTAACACCTCTTCAGGCTCCAAATGGTGAAGTTTATGCTTCTGCTCAGGGTCCACTTTCTGTCGGTGGTTACAGTGTAGGCGGTAGTTCTAATTCAGAACAGCAAAATCATCCTACTGTTGGCAGAATACCTGGAGGTGCTCTGGTAGAAAAAGAAATTAATTCTAGCCTGGATAAAAATCAACTGACTTATGTACTTGCCAATCCAAATTTTAAAACTGCCAGTCAGATTACAACAACAATTAATAATAATTTTGGTCAGGGTACAGCCCGGGCATTGAATGACTCAACAATTCAAATTTCAAAACCAGCAAACTTTAACCAGGGAATGGTTAATTTTATTGCCCAGGTGAACAGCTTAAAAGTGACTCCTGCTGTTGAAGCCAGAGTTGTAATTGACGAAAAAACTGGTACTGTTGTTTTCAGTCATAATGTTCAGATATCTACTGTAGCAGTTGCTCATGGTAATCTCTCAGTTAGTATTTCTACTCAGGAAAATGTATCACAGCCACCACCACTTAGCCCGGGAGAAACTACTGTGACTGAGGATGTTAAGATTAAAGTAGATGAAGGCCAACAGGGTAATATGATGGTTGTAAGTCAGGAAAATACTATTGAAGATCTTGTGACAGCTTTAAATGCTATTGGTGCAACTCCGCGGGATATTATTTCAATTATCCAGAAAATTGATGCTGCTGGGGCGCTGCATGCAGAATTAATAATTCAGTAAATAGTCGAAATAAAATAACTGGTAGGAAAACGAGGTGTAAGAATGGTTAAACTCAATAGTAATTATCATCAACTGGCTCAGTATCAGCTTAATAAACAGCAGAATCTGAAGTCAGAAAATAGTATTAAAACTTCTGCTGGAAAAGAAGAAAATCTGGAAAAAGCTGCTCAGGAGTTCAGTTCTATTTTCATTGAGAAAATGTTTGCTTCAATGAAAAAAACACTTGCTGATGATAAAATGCTTGATGGTGGTTATGCAGAAGATGTTTTTTCGGATATGTTGTACCGAGAATACAGTCAGATGGCAGGAAAGCAGGGAATGTTGGCTGAACTTAATCAGGCTCTGGTTGAGCAGCTTAAAAACACCTAACTTTTAACTGAATTGATATCAAATATTTTGACAATTTATTCTGGCTGATGTATAATATTAGGTAATTAGAAAAGCTAATAGAGATTAGCTTAAAATTAGTTGAGATTAGTAAAAAAATAAAAAGGAGAGATGAGTTGAGATGAGAATTAGTACAAAAGATTTAGCACAGGCGGCTTTGTTGGTGGCGATTGGATTTATTTTACATGCATTTTTCCCTCCAATAGTGATGGGAATGAAGCCTGACTTTGCTCTGGCAATGATGTTTATTTTATTGATTATCAAACAGGATTTTAAATTGGGCTTTTTAGTTGCAGTATCTACTGGTATTTTTACTGCTTTGACCACAGGTTTTCCTGGTGGACAGGTAGCAAATATGGTAGATAAACTATTAACATTTATGATAGTTTATCCTTTAATACCAATTATAGTAAAATTACCATCGAGAAAATTATCTACAGGTATTATTACAGCTTTTGGTACTCTTTTGAGTGGTTGTATATTCTTGGGTACAGCTGCATTGCTAGTTGGATTGCCCGGTCCCTTTACGGTTTTATTTTCGACAGTAGTAATTCCAGCAGCAGCAGTTAATACTATTACAGCAGTAATTGTATTCAGTGTAGTTGATTTTGCAATGGATGTAGAAGTTAAAGGAGCCAAAAACGAAGTTGTTTAGTTGAAAATTTAATTTTTATTAACCTCTCATTTAAGTTGAGAGGTTATTTTTTTGTCAAAAAAATAAAAATTTAATCTAATTTTAATCTTATTTAGTTGCATACTCAACTAATTTCTGTTATAATTTTAGCAAGATAGTTGAGAGTGCAACTAAATTTAAAAGAGGTGAGAAAATGAAGATAGATGCTCCAATCGGAAAATGGATAGCAAAATTATATAAAGATCATGATCAATATGTAGATAATTTATTGGAAGATTACAAATTAAATCATAGTGAAGTGAATTTACTGGTTTACTTATATAAGGATGGTGATGGGATTAATCAGAGTAAATTAAAGGATAATTTAGCTGTAGATAAAGCTACTATTTCTCGGGCTATTAATTCGCTGATTGATAAGAAATATTTAAAAAAGAAAAGTTCGCCTGAGGATGGTCGAGTAAATTTAATCTACTTAACTGAAAAAGCTAATGCAGTCCAGGAAGAAATAAATAGAATTTATCAGCAGTGGTTCCAAATTTTCATTGATGAAATTGGAGAAAGAGAGGCAAAAAGAGTCTTAGATAATATAGAAAAAATGTATTATATAGTTAAAAATAGAGATAATTAATTTTTGTCATTTATAATTTTTGTTTTTGCACAGGAGGCCAAATAATGAAAAAAATATTAAAACACGACAGACTAATAATTACTATAATTGCAATAATAACTTTATTTTTTGCTTTTCAGCTGCCGAAGATTGAAATTGATAATGATATTTCGACTTTTTTACCGGATAGTAATAAGTCGGTTATTGTAAATAATAAAATGGAAGATATTTTTGGATCAAGTGAAAATATGATAGTGGCTGTAAAAGTTAGAAATGGAAATATATTTACTTCAAAAAATATCAAACTGATTGATCAAATGACTGAAGAATTAGAAGCGATTAAAAATGTCGATGAAGTTACATCTTTTAGTAATTCTGACTATATTGAGGGAACTTCTGAAGGGATGGTTGTTGAAGAGCTGGTAAAAGAAATCCCGGAGAGTGAATCTGAAATAACAGATTTTAAATCAAGATTATTATCCTGGGATTTTTATAAAAATAATCTTTATTCTAATAATTTTAAAGCAACACAGCTATTAGTTAGTTTAAAAGATGGTATTTCTGCTGAACAGGAAGATAATCTTTATTATGATATAAAAGAAATTACTAATAAATATGAGCAGGAAAATTTAACAACCTATATTGCTGGCACATCTGCAATTAATGTACTTCTCGGCGATAAGATGATTGAAGACGTTAAATATTCGATCCCTTTTATAATCTTAATATTATTTCTTGCTTTATTTTTGTTTTTTAGAAAAATTTTACCTGTTATCTTAATAATGCTGACAGTTAGTATTAGTACGATCTGGTCAGTAGGATTAATGGCAATGCTGGGAATTAAAATGACACTTGTTTCTACTGTCATACCGGTTTTGCTGCTGGCGGTTGGCAGTGCCTATGGTATTCATATTTTGAGTCATTATTATGATTATCTTGCAGCGGAAAAAGGAAAAATAAGTCTTCAAAGGCGCCAGGAAATTGTGATGAAGACTGTAGACAGTATGGGAAAACCTGTTTTACTTGCAGGTTTAACAACTGTAGCCGGTTTTGGTTCGCTGGCTACAAGTAAGATAGTTCCAATTAAGAATTTTGGTTTATTTACTGCTCTTGGTATTTTAGTAGCTTTTATAATAGCAATTTTAATGATTCCGTCTTTATTGCTGGTTATTAACAGAAGAAATAATAATTCTAATGATAGAAATTATTCTGAGGTAAAACACTTTGAAAAGCTAATTATAAAACTGCATAATTTTTATTCACAAAAAAGTATCAGTTTACTTCTAATAATTTTTCTGATAGTTATTGTTTCACTGGTTGGAATGGATAAAATAATTATTGATAGCCCTTTAATTAATATGTTTAAAGAAAATACAGAAATTCGTCAGGCAGATAAATTTATTAATAATAATTTTGCTGGCTCATCAATTTTAACTGTTCTGGTGGAAGGAAATGAAAAAGGTAGTTTAACTGATCCTGAAATTTTAAAATCGATGGAAGAAATGCAGAATTATTTAATGGCAAATAATCAGGAAGTTGGTAAAGCTTCTTCAATTAGTACTTTTATTAAAAGAATGAACAGAGTTATGCATTATCCTTCAACTGCAGCTGAGAATAATCAGGAAGCTGCTGGCACAGAAAAGCAGGATCAACAAAATTCTGATGGAGAAAGTTCCAGTTTTTATAAGGGATCTGATAATAATGCTGAGTCTGGCACTTCAAGCTTTTACAGCAACTCAGAAAAAGAAAGCTCAGCTGGTACTTCAAGCTTCTACAGTGAGTCAGAAAACAGTTCTGAAACTAGCAGCTCGAGTTTTTACAAAGAGGATCAGAGTAAACAGTCAGAACAGAATAATTCTGAGGCTGTGATTGAAAATAAAGGTCCTGATACAAAAAATAATTTAAGTGAGTATGAATTAGTCTCACTTTTAAACAATGCTTTAGCGGAAGCTGATAGTCTTAATCTAAGTTCAGAAGAATTTGTTGGCCTAATAAATAAGAAATTAAATTATAAAGGGGCCAAATATAATGAAATACCCTATGATTTAAGCAAATATCCGGTTCAGAACAGGCAGGGTTTAAAAAATCTTGTTTCTCAGTATTTGCTTTTATATTCAGGTAGTCTGGATGATATGATTAATGATCAGCTGGAACCTGATAAGGCTAGAATGCTGATTCAATTAAATAATTCCAGTAATATTGTTACTGCTAGAATAAAACAGGATATTTTAGATTATGGTAAGGAAAACTTTCCAGAAAACTATAATCTTTCAGTAGCCGGGTATGCTAATATGTCTCTGGCAGCAAATGAGTTAATTATAGGAAGTCAGATAAATAGTATAATAGTTTCCTTTATAATTGTCTTTATAATTGTTGCTCTTGCTTATAGATCCATAATTGCAGGTATTTATGGTGTTATACCGCTGGCATTTTCTCTGTTAATTAACTTTGCTTTGATGGGATATACAGGTATAAAATTAGATATCGGTACAGCAATGGTTGCTTCTGTGGCTATAGGTATTGGAGTAGATTACACTATTCATTTTCTGGATAAATATCACGAAAATAGATTAAAAACTGATGATTTACATCAGGTAACTAGAAACACACTTATCAGTACCGGTAAGGCAATAATCTTTAATGCTTTATCAGTTGCTGCTGGATTTTTAGTCTTATTATTTTCCAATTTCTATCCTCTGGTATATTTAGGATTATTAATTGCAGTGACTATGTTTACTTCATCACTGGCTTCTATGACTATTTTACCATTGATATTAAAAATATTTAAACCCAAGTTTATTTCAAAAAAATTATAAGCCAAAGCAAAATCAAAGGAGGAATTAAAAATGAAAAAATTAAAAAGTAATATTTTAATAACAACTATTCTGCTTGTATTTATTATAAGTGGTAGTGTGATGGCAATGAGCGGTAGAGAGGTAATGGAAAAAGTTGATCAAAGGAATACAGGTGAGAGCAGACATGCACTAATGGGAATGGATCTAATTGATAAAAATGGTGAAGTTAGTCCCCGAGTAATTGAAGTCTGGTCAGAAAAATATGGTAATCCAGCTGATGATCTTGACAAAACAGTAATGGTTTTTCATGAGCCTTCCTCTGTCAAAAACACTCGTTTTTTACAGGTGCAGAACACGGAAGCTGACGATGATCAGTGGATTTATTTACCGGCTCTGGGTAGAGTAAGACGTATTTCAGCTTCTCAGGGTGGAGATTCCTTTATGGGGTCAGATTTCAGCTATGATGATATGAAATCCAGAGAGATTGATAATTTTACTTATAAAATTCTCAAGGAGGAAGTATTGGGAGATTACGAGACTTATGTTGTTGAAGCAACTCCTAAAAACCCTGAAGATGAACAGTATAAAAAAACAGTTTCCTGGATTACAAAAAAACATTTTATCCCGGTCAAGGTAGAAATGTATGATAAAAAGACTGGAGAACTGTTTAAAAGAATGACAGTTGAACAAAATATAGAAAAAGTGAATGGTATCTGGTCTATTTTTTCAACCACAATGGAAAATTTAGAGAGTGGTCACAGCACAAGATTGTATATTAAAAGTAGAAATAATAATTATCTCTTAGAATATAACAAAGATATAGCTGACAGCATGTTTACTCAGCAGTTCTTAAAAACTGGCAGATAAAAAGGAATGATTTTTCCTTTATATTTTAACTTTTCCTCACCTTTGTTTTACTAACTACATTTTCCGGGGGAGGGAGGTGAGGAAAGTTTTAATTAATCAGTATTTTTTACAATAAACTTAATTGGATACAGAGGTGAAATTATGTTAACAAATATTAAAAAGATTACATTTATTTTATTAATAATTATCGTTCTTTCCTCAACAGCAGTAATTGCCTTTGATGATGGTAGTTTTTACGCTGAACAAAAAGAGACAGCAACAACAATTATTGGCGATTTAAAACCTGAAATTAGAGTTTTTGATGATGGAGATTTAGAAAGAAATTTAAGTGGTAACCTTGATATAAGTTATCCTGGCAATAAACACAGTTTTCAACTTATAACTGATTTTCAGATTGGGGCTGCTAAAGAAATTGAATTTAACGAATTAAACTATCAGTATTTTGGCAATAAATACAGTTTATTGCTGGGAAAACACAGAGTAATCTGGGGCAAAGGAGATCAACTTCATGTTTTAGATAATATAAATCCGGAAGACTTAAGTGATTTTTATAACCCTGATTATAAAGATCGTCAGATTGGGGAAGAAATGATTAAAATTGATAGATATTTTAGAAATGGCAATGCCAATCTTGAGTTTATCTACACGCCAGATTTTGAGGGGCACCGGCTGGCAGAAGATCCTGATAGTCCACTCGGCAACTGGATAATCAATCCTTTTGCTGATAAGATTTCAATCTCTGCACTTAAGTCAGCTACTAACTACAGTGAAACAGAAATTATTAGGCAGGTAGAAGCTGCAGTTAAAGAGGAAGAGCAGCAGTTTGGTCTGCGCTTTACTGATACCAGAGGTGGTACAGATTATGGCTTCAGCTACTACCACGGATATTTAAGAGAACCAAGTTATGATCCTGCGGCATTTAATACAGGTTCAAATCCATTTACAAATAACCCGGCGCAAAATAGAGATATATTTAGTCAGCTACTGGATGCTGCTGATCTTCACTATGATCAGGTTGATGTTTTTGGTTTTGAAATGGCCCGAGTGATTGCCAGTATTAATAGTCGCTTTGAACTGGCATATTATAATACAGATGACAGTTCAGGTAATGATCCAACAATTAGAAATAATAAAGTTGCCTGGGTTATTGGTGGAGACAGAGATCTACCAATCAGTAATTTAAATCTAAATATTCAATTTACAGGTGAGAAAATTTTAGATGACAGCCAGATTGAGG
The DNA here is from genome assembly GCF_003337665.1 of Halanaerobium sp. ST460_2HS_T2. Classification (NCBI taxonomy): domain Bacteria; kingdom Bacillati; phylum Bacillota; class Clostridia; order Halanaerobiales; family Halanaerobiaceae; genus Halanaerobium; species Halanaerobium sp. ST460_2HS_T2. Next base: position 80,722 of record NZ_QPJF01000008.1, on the reverse strand, counting down.
CCAATAATGCTGCAGATTTACAGTATAATCAAGATGGAGATTATTTGACAAATAGAGCTGTAGTTAAACTGGAAGACAGCTATCAAAATGAAAAAATAATACCTCAAATCACCTGGGTTTATAACTTAAGTGATCATGATTATTCTCTGGAAAATGCAGTAGAATATGAGTTAAAACAGGATTTGGTAATGAAATTTTCTCATAAAATATTTAATGGAGATCAAAATACTGATTTTGGTCAGTTTGATGATAATGATTTCAGTTCAATTTCTTTACATTATAGTTTTTAATTAAAAAGTTAAGTTTTAATTCCCTATAGTTAATTAAAAAGGCTAAAATTTCTGCCTAAATGGAGTAATTTTAGCCTCATAGTATTTAATCAAGAAAAATTATTGATAAAAGAATTTTCAGAAGTGTAAAGTAGTTGACATTTAGCAACTGGCTGGGTATAATAGTTTTGTGAACTTTTTACAAATAATTTTAATAAAGTTGAATAGCAGGAGGTGAATGTTTAAATGGCTCATGTAATTGCAGATGGTTGTATTATGTGTGGTGCCTGTGCACCAGAATGCCCTGTAGAATGTATCAGTGAAGGTGATACAAAATATGAAATTGATGCTGACGAATGCATCGACTGTGCAGCCTGTGTATCTGTTTGTCCAGTAGATGTTATCAGCCAGGCATAAGTTTATAAATTTTTGAAAAAACCGGGGGTATTCTCCGGTCTTTTTCATTTTAAAAAATCAAAATTTTAATTTTATTTAAAAAAGAAGCTAGAAATTAAGCAGGATTTAATTCTCTTTTAGAGAAATATACATAAAGGTAGATTATAACTATTAAATTAAGGAGATGAGCTTTGGATGCGGGAATTAAAGAAAATTGATCCGGAAATAGCAGAAATTATTTCAGAAGAAGAGAAGAGACAGGCTCAAAATATTGAATTAATTGCTTCAGAGAATTTTGTTAGTTCTGCTGTGATGGAGGCAGCTGGTTCTGTTTTAACAAACAAATATGCAGAAGGTTATCCTCATAAAAGATATTATGGTGGCTGTGAGGTAATTGATAAGGCAGAAGAACTGGCGATAAAAAGAGCAAAAGAATTATTTGGTGCTGAACATGCTAATGTACAGCCTCATTCTGGTTCACAGGCAAATCAGGCAGTTTATTTTTCTCAGGTTCCAAAAGGTGGCACAATACTGGCAATGGATCTTACTCACGGTGGCCATTTAACCCACGGTAGTCCTGTTAATATGTCAGGTAAGTATTATGATTTTATTCACTATGGTGTAACCAGAGAAAAAGAAATTATTGATTATGATCAGGTAAGAGCTCTTGCTGAAAAACATCAACCTGATTTAATTGTAGCCGGTGCCAGTGCCTATCCCAGAGTCATTAACTTTAAAACATTTAAAGAAATTGCCGATTCGGTTGGCGCATTATTTATGGTGGATATGGCCCATATTGCCGGTTTAATAGCAGCTGGATTACATCCCAACCCAGTAGAAACTGCAGACTTTGTTACAACCACTACTCATAAAACTTTAAGAGGAACCAGGGGTGGTATGATTCTCTGCAAGGAAAAATATGCAAAAGATATTGATAAAGCAATTTTCCCTGGACTGCAGGGAGGTCCGCTGATGCATATTATTGCTGCTAAAGCAGTTTCTTTTAAAGAAGCACTGACAGATGATTTTATGGAATATCAGCAGCAAATTATAGATAATGCACATACACTGGCAGAAGAATTAAAGGGTTATGGAATGAGACTGGTTTCTGGCGGCACAGATAATCATATGATGCTGGTTGATTTAAATAATATGGAAATCACGGGTAAAGAAGCAGAAGAAGCCTTAGATAAAGTTGGAATTACAGTAAATAAAAACACAATTCCATTTGAGACCAAAAGTCCTTTTGTTACCAGTGGAATTAGAATTGGAACCCCGGCAGTTACAACTAGGGGTATGAAAGAAAAAGATATGAAAAAAATCGCAGAATTTATCTTTGATGCTTTAAAAAATCTTGAAAATGAAGACAAATTAAAAGAAATGAAAAAAGAGGTTCATGCTTTTTCTGCTCAGTTTATGGAGTAGATTATATATAAGCTAATAATTAATGGGCCGGGGAAACCCGGTCATTTTTTTAGAATATAAGAATATAAGAAAAGGTGATATTATGGATATTAAAATGATAGTATTTGATCTGGATGGAACTTTACTGGATATTGATCATCAGCTGCATAATAAAACAATTGAGGCAGTTAAAATGATTAGAAATAAGGGGATTAGAACTCTGGTTGCAACCGGTAGAATGTATTGTTCTGCTAAACCACATACTGATAAACTGGAGATTGTAGATCCTATAATTACATATAATGGTGCGCTGGTGGTTGATCCTTCAACCCAGAAAGAGATTTTCCACGCCCCAATACCTTTCGAAATTGCTAAAAAAATCACAAAAATGGTTGTCGAAAACAATTATCATCTGCAGCTATATATTGATGATAAGCTCTATGTGGCAGAGGAAAATAAATTTACAGATCGTTACGAAGAGATTTCTGGAATTAAAGCCAATGCTGTTGGTCGTCTGGATGATTTTCTTGAGGCTGAACCTACCAAAATGTTAATAATCGAAGAGGATGAAGATAAGCAGGTTGAGATTAATCATTTTTTAAATGAAAATTTTGCTGAAGAGATTGAACTTTCTTCGTCCTATCCCTCTTTTATTGAAATAACAAAAAAAGATATGTCTAAAGCAGTTCCGGTTAAGAAACTGGCAGCAGATTTCAATATTAAACAGGAAGAAATTATGGCTTTTGGAGATGGTTTAAATGATCTTAAAATGATCGAATGGGTAGGTAAAGGTGTGGCTATGCAGAATGCACATCCCGAATTGCAGGAACATGCTGATGATACTGCACCAGATCACGATGAGCTGGGAATAGCTCGCTATTTAAAACAACATTTTAAACTTGATCTTGATTTAAATAATTAGGCTGCTCCTTAGATTATGCATTTTCCAACTATTTATGTTATAATTTAAGATAGTGATTAACTTTAATATTGGTTGCAATTTGGAGGGATTTATTTGGAAATTTTTTCGATTTTAAAATCAACATTTAAAGATTTTTATGAAGACTTATTTAAACTGGTATTGCTTAGTGTGGCCTGGTTTGTAATAAGTTCAGTACTTTTATTTGCTGTTTTTATTGGGCTGACCAGTGGCTGGTATTTAATACTTTTGTTACCCTTAGTTTTTTTGGGACCAGTATTTTTGACTTCACTTTATGGGACCAGTCAGATTTTAGAAGAGGGAAGTATTGCTCTTAAAGCACTTTTTTCATATTTTAAAAATAATTTTTGGCGTGGATTTTTAGTTTTTTTAATCTCGGTTATTTTATATATAATTTTTGTGGTTGATCTACGCTTCTTTTTGTTAAAAGGACAGGAAAATATATGGCTTTTGGCTTTTGCTTTTTTATTTGCCTATTTATTGATCTATTTTTCAATTTATCAGGCTTATTTATGGGGACTTTTAATTATTCAGGGTGAGAGACCATTAAAGGACATTTTTAAAAATGCAGTAATTCTCAGTCTGGATAACATTATATTTTCACTGCTCTGGTTTCTGGCAATTTTCTTAATTAGTGTAATTTTATTTGTTACAGGTATTGGTCTGCCAGCTGGATTTATTGGGATTATTGGTATTCTGATTCTTCAGGGAACAAAAGAAATGCTGGCAAAATATTAAAATATAAATTTAAGCTATAAATTGAGAGGGGAATAATTAATGAAAGAATATTATTTGGGTCTTGATCTTGGTGGAACAAAAATTTTAACAGGTCTTGCTGATAGTGAAGGAAAGATAATTACTAGATCACGCAGAGATACAGAAGCTGATTTAGGTGAAGATAAAATAATAGAAAATATGATAGCAACTATAGAGGATGTATTAGAAGAGTCAGATGTTAGCAAAGATCAGATTATAACTCTGGGTATTGGCAGTCCGGGCCCGCTTGATTCGAAAAAAGGGATTATAATTGAAAATGCAAACCTCCCCTGGAAAAATGTGCCTCTGGTTGAAAGAATGGAGTCGGCGCTGGGGATTAAAACCCTACTGCAGAATGATGCTAATGCTGCTGCTCTGGGTGAAAAATGGTTTGGAGCAGGGAGAAATGTTGAAAATATGGTCTACATAACTATCTCTACCGGTATAGGTGGGGGAGCTATTATTAATAAAGAGTTATTTACAGGGGTTAATGATAATGCCTGTGAAATTGGACATACAGTTATTGATCCTAATGGTCCACTCTGTGGCTGTGGAAACCACGGTTGTCTGGAAGCTTTTTCTTCTGGTACATCGATCGGTAAGAGAGCTAAAGAAGCAGCGGCAGCTGGTGAGAGCAAAGAAATGCTGGAACTGGCAGATAATATAGTTGAAGATATTGATGCAGTAATCTGTGCCCAGGCTGCTTATCAGGGAGATCAGGTGGCTAGAGATATCTTTAAAAATGCAGGTTATCATCTTGGAATTGGACTCGGTAATGTTGTAAATACTTTTAATACAGAGATGATAATTCTCGGTGGTGGAGTTATGAAGGCTTCCGATTTATTTTTAGATGAAGCAATAAAGACTATGGAGGATATTGCTCTGGCGGGTTCTCTGGAGATGGTTACAGTTAAGGAAGCTGAACTTGGATCTGATATTGGTTTGATGGGAGCTATAGCTGTAGCAATGGAAGATAGGTTAGTAAAAAATGATTGATGAAGATAAAGTATTAGTTCTTGATATTTTTAATCGTTTTGATCTTGAAATTAAAGCCGGACGCTCTGGCATTAAAAGAGAGGTTAAAGTAAGTGATATTAAGAGACCAGGAATTGAGCTTGCAGGTTTCTGGAAGCACTTTGTCCCCGAGCGGGTTAATTTGATAGGAAGAACCGAATTGTCTTTTTTGCGGGGGCTTGATGAAAAAATATTAAAAAAAAGAATTGAAGAATATGTAGACTATAATCCAGTCTGTATTATAGTTGCCAGAGGAGAGCATATTCCCGATTATTTACTGGAAAAAGCAAATCAAAATGGTATTCCAGTTCTTTCCACAGAAATTTCGACAACCAGATTTAGCAGTATGCTTTTAAACTATCTGGAAGAAAAATTGGCGCCTGTTAAGGTTATTCATGGTGTCTTAGTAGATATTTATGGTATTGGTGTTTTAATTAGAGGCCAGAGCGGAATTGGTAAAAGTGAGACTGCTATCGAACTGGTTAAAAGAGGACATCGTCTGGTTGCTGATGATATTATTGAAATTAAAAAAATTGGTGAGCTGCGACTTAGTGGTACTGCTCCCAGTAATTCGCGCTACTTTCTTGAAATGAGAGGTATTGGTATTATAAATGTAAAAACTCTGTTTGGGGCTGGAGCAGTAAAACATGACTCTCCAATTAATTTAACCATTAAATTAGAAAAATGGGAAGAGGGAGAGGAATATGAAAGACTTGGTATTGACAGTCGTAAAACAGAAATTATGGATCTTGAAATTGATGAAATAGTGATTCCAGTCAAACCAGGGAGAAATCTGGCTCTAGTTTTAGAGGTTGCAGCTATGAATTATAGAATGAAATCAATGGGCTATAATGCTGCAGTTGATTTTACAGAGAATATAATGAAAAGATAAAGAATGCTTCTGGCAGAGGTGTAAAAATGGTTTTAAAAAAAATCAAAGATAAGAGAAAAAAACTAATCATATTATTCATTATCTGTCTTTTTATTTTTACTGCAGCAGTTAACGCAGAAAATTATAATGTAATATTTAATCATCTCGATGCCGCTGGCGATGACTATGGGCCGGGAAATTATCTTTATCCTCAGAATCATATATTTCAAAACAAAGGTAATCTTTTTGATCTTCAGTCGATGACTATTTTTGAATCTAAAAGCGAATATAAAATTCGCTTTTCTTTTTCTAATTTAACTGATCCCTGGGGGGCAAAATACGGTTTTTCTTTACCATTATTAGAAATATACATAGATAATAATTCTACTGGCAGTAATCAACTTTTTCACAGTGGGGCTGGTGTTAGTTTTGATCCTGATTTTAACTGGAATAAATTTATTAAAATTAGCGGCTGGTGGATAAGAGCTTTTAATCCGGACAGTCAGAAAGAAAATCTTTTAAATATAAACGAGTTATCTCTTAATGAGCCAGGAGTAAATAATAATTTTAGTTTAAATAAGAAAGATAATGATATTTTTTTGATACTGCCAAAAAGCGAAATAAAATCACTGGATAACAGCAAGATAGTTGTTATGGTAGGAAGTTTTGATCCATTTGGTTATGATCATTTTCGTTCACTATCAAAAAGCAAAAGTTACTGGCAGATTTATTCTGGAAATGAGATACCTCTGACTAAAGCACCCAGAGTTCTTGATATACTGGTTCCCGGGGGGAGTAGTCAAAAAGAGATATTAAAGGGTGAATTACCAGCAATACCATATCTTGAGATTGATACTGATATTGCTGCTGTTGAGCCGACAATAATAGATTATTTAAAACCGATCAATAAAATTTCTGTTTCCATTCTTTTGTTTTACATATTTTTATTAATTTTTGTAATTTATAGGTTTAAATATCATAATTAAATTTAAATTTTTAAGAGGTGAAATAATGACAGCCGAGCCAATGAATTATGCCAGGAAAATCTTAAAAAAGGTATCTCGAAGTTTTGCTTTAACAATCCCTATGCTTGATGATCAAATAAAAGATGAGGTTCTTCTGGCCTATCTGCAGGATAGGATACTTGATAATTTTGAAGATGAAATTTATCCTCCCGATCTTAAATTACAGAAGGATCTGATGGATCGAGTCAGCAGAATTTTTTCGCCGGTAGTTTATGACCGCAGTTCTGATTTTGAAATTATTAAAAAAAACAGCAGCTTAATTGAGGATTCATCACTGCAGGAATTAACCAGAAATATTGATTTAGTCTATCAGGGTTATCAGAGTTTAGAACCTAAAATTCAGCAGGTTTCTCACAAATGGCTGCAGGAAATGAATCAGGGAATGCAAAAATACTTAAAAAAAGAAGTCGAAACCTTTGCCGAATTAGATGAATACTGTTATTATGTTGCAGGTACAGTTGGTGGTTTTTTGACTGAAACTATAATTTATAAATTTGAGATTGATCAACAGAACCAGAAGCTTCTAATGGATAATTTTAATCAGGCGGGGCTTTTTCTGCAGAAAGTAAATTTGATTAGAGATATTAGAGAAGATTTAGAAAGTAGAGATAAGCATTTTTGGCCGCTCAAAGATTTGGGGATTAGTGAGGCAGAACTGGCAGATCCAGAATGTAGGGAGCAGGCTATGCAGGCTCTGGAGCAGATGCTTTTAGATTTAAAAAACCATATTCCGGCTTTAAAAAAATATTATCAGGCACTGCCGGAGGAGCTTAAAGGCTATAAAAAGTTTTTTGCAGTTAATAATGCCCTTGGGCTTGCAACTCTAGATAAGCTGAATAATAATCCGGAAGTATTTTATGGAGATAAACCTGTTAAAACTTCTAAATTGACTTTTTTAAATATTATGCGGTCTCCTGAAAAATATTTTTTTAAGCATGCAGCTCGGATAAAGGATTAGCTGCTTTGATTTATTTTGCTGAGAAAGGAGAAAAAATGTAATGGATTTTTTACTGATTACTGGTATGTCTGGAGCGGGAAAGTCTCTTGCCTTAAATTATTTTGAGGATAGGGGATATTTCTGTGTGGATAACCTTCCGCCAGCTTTAATTTCCAAATTTGCGGAATTATGTCTGCAGTCTGATCTGGATAAGATTGCTCTGGTTAGTGATATTAGAGGGCGAGAATTTTTTACCGAATTATTCGAAGAACTGGCTAAGATAGAGGATATGAATTTAAATTATAATATTCTTTTTCTGGAGGCTTCTGATGATGTTTTAATTAGAAGATATAAAGAGAGTAGAAGACGTCATCCTCTGGATGAAGAGGGAAGAATTCTGGATGCTATTGAAAGAGAAAGAAAAATGTTAGAAGAACTCCGGGGTAGAGCAACAAAGATTATTGATACCGGGGAATTGAAGAGTTCAGAATTACAGGAGGAATTAAATCAATTATTTTTGGGAGAAGAAGATAAAAATTTACTACATTTAAGTTTAATATCTTTTGGTTTTAAATATGGAATACCACGCGATGCAGATTTAGTAATGGATGTAAGATTTTTGCCCAACCCTTATTATGTTGAGTCTTTAAGAGAGCAAACGGGTAATGATCAGGAAGTTCAGAATTATGTTTTAAAATGGCCATTAACAGATAAGTTTTACAGTAAATTTTTTGATTTAATTGATTTTTTACTACCTGAATATAAAAAAGAGGGAAAGAGTCATCTTTCGATTGCAATTGGCTGTACTGGTGGCAAGCACCGCTCAGTTACTACAGTTAATAAGTTAGCGGAATTTTTAAAGGATAAAGATTTTAATATAAATATTGAACATCGGGATATCGAAAAATAAGGAAGTGTAATTATGAACCTGCCAAAATGGTTTTTTCCCGGTCTGGGTGTTAAGCGGTGGTTTTTAGTTATTATATTTGCATTTATTTTAATTAGTATTGGAATAACTCCTTTATTTGGTTTTGACATAAGTGTCTATGTTACAAATCAGCTGCTTTTAATGCTCAACAATATATTTGGTCATCAGGCCGGTTTTGTGCTTAAATTGACTGCTTTGTTTATGATTTTAAGTGGGATTAGTTTGACTTATTATTCTCTGCTAAAAATCAAATCAGAATTTAATACCCATATAACTCCTAATGGAGAAATTCTTGATTTATTATATGAAAAAAGAAGGTCAAATAAGGGACCAGAAATTGTTGCTTTTGGTGGTGGTACCGGTTTATCAAATCTCCTGCGGGGCCTGAAAAAAAATAGTGACAATCTGACAGCAGTCGTCACAGTGGCTGATGATGGTGGTAGTTCAGGTCGTTTAAGAGATGAAATGGGTATTTTACCACCTGGAGATATTCGTAACTGCCTGGTTGCACTGGCTGATAGAGAACCTTTAATGGAGAAATTATTTCAACACCGCTTTGAATCTGAAGGTGGGCTTGAAGGTCACAGCTTTGGTAATTTATATATTGCTGCTATGACTGAGGTTTTAGGAGATTTTGAGGAAGCAGTTAGAGCTTCCAGCAAAGTTCTGGCTATTAGGGGTAAAGTTCTACCTGCTACTAACGAAGATATTAAATTGGGGGCAGTTTATCACGATCAGGAAGAAAGAATGGGCGAATCTGCTATTCCAGTCTATGATAAAGAAATCAATAAAGTTTTTTTGTATCCTGAAAATGCAAGTACTACTCCAGAAGTAAAAGAGTCAATCCAAAAAGCAGATGTAATAGTGATTGGCCCGGGTAGTCTTTATACCAGTATTTTGCCCAATTTGCTGGTGAAAGGAATTACAGAAGAAATTAAAAATAGTAGTGCCTTAAAACTATATATCTGTAATGTGATGACTCAGCCTGGAGAAACCGATGGTTATACAGCAGCTGATCATGCTCGAGCAATCATTGATCACTGTGGTAGTGGAGTTTTTGACTATATTGTTGTCAACAATCGTCAGGGTACAGCTAAACTGAGAAAGAAATATGAAGCAGAAGGTGCTTACCCAGTTAAGATAGATCATCAGCAGTTAGAGAAACTGGGAGTAAAGGTTATTGAAGCTGATCTCTTAAAAAAAGACAGCTATCTGCGCCATGATCCGGATGCACTGGCAGAACTTATTTATGATTTAAATAAGAAATATAATTAACAACAGGAGATTACAAACTAATTTCATTAATTAAGATTTAAAAGGTGATAAAAATGTCTTTTACTGATCAGGTTAAGGAAGAATTAACACATAAAGATAAATATGATTACTCTGAGCAGCTGGCCGAACTGGCGGCTCTAATCAGGATAGATGGGTCGATTCAAATCTCAAATAAACATCTGGCTGTTAAGATTACTCTTTATCATGGTAATTTAGCCCGCAGAATTTATTCCCTGATTAAGGAGCGGTTTGGTTTCAGTATCGAGATCAGAGTCAGACAGGATAAAAGATTTAATTTAAGCCATAGTTACGATATTATTGTTACACCACAGCCAGGTGTGAGAGAATTTCTACTGGAACTGGGATTTCTAACCCCGGATAATAGTTTAGTTTTTCACATTAAAGATGAATATTTGAATTCTCGCCAATTATCTCAGGCTTATTTACGCGGTTTATTTTTAGGTGGGGGATCAGTTAATAAACCTCAGAGCGAATATCACCTTGAATTTCGCTGTGAGCGTGAAAGTGTAGCTGAAGATTTGAAAATTTTACTGGCTAAATTTGAATTAGAAGCTCATCAGACTCAACACAAGGGTTATCATGTAATTTATTTTAAGAGCTATGCTGAAGTAGTTAAGATTTTAAATATTATTGGAGCTCATCAGGCAATGCTTAAAATGGAAAATGATCATATTGTTAAAGAGTTAAAAAATGATGTTAATCGGCGGGTGAATTTTGAAACTGCAAATTTAGAGAAATCTGTTTCTGCAGCTATGGATCAGCTGGAGTATATAGATATTATAGAGCGCAAAGAAGGGTTGGAGTCATTGAGCCCCGGTCTGCAGGAAATGGCTGAGGTTAGAAGAGAAAATCCTTATGCCTCTTTAAAAGAGCTGGGTGAAATTTTAGATCTCAGTAAATCGGGAGTTAATCATCGTTTGCGAAGAATTAAAAAAATTGCCCAAAATTTAACTTGAAATTATCTCAGGAGATGATATAATACATTTGGAAGTTAAAAATAAATCAAACTTGCTGCTGATTTAAAAATCAGCTTTGTTTTTGGCTGTATCGGGACAATTATGTTCCATTTGGACAAAAACGTTCCAGCTCGGAGGTTAAACATGAATAAACTGTTTAAAATTCAGCAGAAAATTGTACCGGAAATTGTTAAGACAGCCCAGCAAAGATATAATATTTTACGTGGTATATATTACAATCAGCCTATTGGAAGACGAGCTCTAGCAAAGATATTAGGATTGAGTGAAAGAACAATTCGTAATGATCTGGAGTTTTTTGAAAAAAATGCCTTTATAACTATTACCCCGGCAGGTACTCAAATTACTAGAATTGGAGAAGAATTTCTGATAGAATTAGATGAGTACATCAAAGAGTTACGAGATATCAGTTATTTAGAAAATAGACTGGAAAATATTCTGGGATTAAAAAAAGTTAAGCTGGTTAATGGCGCAGTTCCGGCCGGAGATTTAAAGGCCGAGATTGGTAGAATGGCCTCACAGCTTTTACAGCAGGAAATTAAAAATGGAGACATTCTTGCTGTGACGGGTGGGACAACCCTGGCCCAGGTTGCAGCAGAGATGACCTACAGCGCTGAATCCAGGGATGTGACAGTAGTTCCCGGCCGAGGTGGACTGGGTGAGGATGTTGAAATACAGGCTAATACGATTGCTGCTAAAATTGCCAAAAAGCTAGGCGGCAGCTATCATCTCCTGCATATTCCGGACAATATGGCTGAAGAAAATATTTATCATATAACAAAAGAACCAACAATTAAAAAAACTCTGGAAATTTTAAAAAGAGCCAATATTTTGATTCACGGAGTAGGAACAGCTAAAGATATGGCAGGCCGACGGGGGATGGACGAAAAAGAAATCAATGATCTCCTTAATGCCGGTGCCGTGGGAGAGGCTTTTGGATTTTATTTTAACTCCCGGGGTGAGATTATCTATTCCACTACCAGTGTTGGTTTGAATCTTGATGATCTGCAGGCAATAAATAAAGTGATTGTTGTTGCAGGTGGAGAAAATAAGGCAGAAGCTATTATTTCTGCAGTTTCTCCTAAATACCAGGATATTTTAATTACTGATGAAATTACAGCCCGAAAAATTATCTCTCTTAAGGGGGGTGAGGCCGAAGACAGGCTGGCAGATTAGAATCAGCAGGTTATAAACTTTCAAATTTTTTAAGTCTTTGTTTAGTAAATTAATTTATGTAAATGTTCAACATATTATAAGGAGGAATAAAATAATGAAAAAAGTAGCAATTAATGGATTTGGACGTATTGGTAGAGGTTACTTAAGATTAGTTGAAAAAAGAGGAGAAGACATTGAAATCGTTGCAATTAACGATTTAGTTGATGTTGAAAATTTAGCTTATTTACTTAAATATGACTCTGTACATGGTCGTTTTGATGGTACAGTAGAGGTTGAAGCTGGAAACTTAGTAGTTAATGGTAAAACAATTAAAGTTACTGCTATTAAAGATCCTAAAGAACTACCATGGGGCGAAAATGACATTGATGTAGTAATTGAATCTACTGGTGTATTCCGCAAAAAAGCTCAGTTAATGCAGCATATTGAAGCTGGTGCGAAAAAAGTTCTTTTAACTGTACCTGCTAAAGATGAGATTGATAATACTATTGTACTTGGTGTTAATGATGACGATCTCAGCGATGATGACTTAATTGTTTCCAATGCTTCCTGTACAACTAATTGTTTAGCTCCTTTAGCTAAGGCTCTTAACGATGAGTTTGGAATCGAAAAAGGATTAATCACAACTGTTCATGGTTATACAACCAGTCAGGCTATCCTAGATATGCCAGCTGGAAAAACAAGAAGAGGTAGAGCAGCTGCTGAAAACATTATTCCTACAACTACAGGTGCTGCTATTGCAACAACAAAAGTACTGCCTGAGTTAGATGGTAAAATTGACGGTATGGCTATTCGTGTTCCAGTACCTGATGGCTCCTGTGTTGATGGAGTATTTACTTTAGAGAAAGATGTAACTGCTGAAGAAGTAAATGCAATGTTTAAAGAAAAAGCAGAAGGTGAAATGAAAGGTATTTTAGGCTATACTGAAGATGAATTAGTTTCCAGAGATATTATGGGACAGTTCGAATCTTCTAAAATTGATGCTCAGTCAACTATGGTAGTTAATGGCAATATGGTTAAAGTTATTTCCTGGTATGACAACGAATTAAGTTATACAAATAGAGTTGTAGATTTATCATTAAAGCTGTAATTTAAATATAAAAATCATTTCAGGGTGGGGCATAGTTGCCTGCCCTGAAATTTTCTCAATAAATTTTTTTGCCTTATTTTTAGAGATAGATATTAAGCCTTTTAAGATAGCTGTCAAAAAATTAGTAACTGCTAATTAATATGGAGGTATTAAAAATGAAAAAAACACTTAAAGATATGGATTTTAAAGGAAAGAAAGTTTTAGTTAGAGTAGATTTTAATGTTCCTCTTAAAGATGGAGTTGTTGGTGATACAACCAGAATTAAAGCAGCTCTGCCAACAATTGAGTATTTAATTAAAGAAGAAGCAAAAGTATTACTTATCTCTCATTTGGGTCGCCCGGGTGGAGAGCCAAAAGATGAGTTAAGAATGGATCCAGTTGCTAAAGAACTGGCTAATTTATTAAACAAAGAAGTTAAAAAAGCTGATGACTGTATTGGTGACGAAGTTAAAAAGGCAGCTGACAGTCTTAAAAACGGTGAAGTTTTAGTCTTAGAAAACAGCCGTTTCCATGCAGGTGAAAAGAAAAATGATCCAGAATTCGCGAAAGAATTAGCATCACTTGCTGACCTTTATGTCAATGATGCTTTTGGTGCTGCCCATAGAGCTCATGCCACTACAGTTGGGGTAACAGAATACTTACCATCTGCTGCTGGTTTCTTAATGCAGAGAGAATTAAATGCTCTGGGTGAGGTAATGGAAAATCCGGAAAGTCCTTTTGTTGCCATAATGGGTGGCGCTAAAGTTTCTGATAAAATTGATGTGATTAAGAATCTGATCAATAAAGTTGATCAATTAATTGTTGCTGGGGGAATCGCCAATACATTTCTGATGGCAAAAGGTTATGAAGTTGGAGATTCTTTAGTTGAGGCTGACAAAGTTGATCTGGCTAAAGAATTAATGACTGAAGCTGAAGAAAAGGGAGTAGAAATTGTGCTTCCAATTGATGTAGTAATTGCTGATGATTTTTCCAATGATGCTAACACAAAAACAGTATCTGTAAAAGAAGTTCCTGCTGGCTGGCAGATTCTGGACTGTGGTGGCCCTCAGAGTTTAGAAAACTACAAGAAAATTATAAAAAATGCCAAAACAGTAATCTGGAATGGACCTTTAGGAGTATTTGAGATGGAGAAATTTGCTCACGGTACAGTGGAATTAGCAAAAGCTCTGGCTGAATCAGATGCTCATTCAGTAATTGGTGGAGGAGATTCTGCCGCAGCAATCAATCAGGCTGGAGTGGCTGATAAGATGAGTCATATTTCTACCGGTGGTGGAGCTTCTCTGATGTTCTTTGAAGGTAAAGAACTTCCTGGTGTTGCTGCACTGGACGATGTTGAGTAATTTTATTAAGTTCATTTAGTAGAATAAACTAAGAATAACGATTAATTATTCAAAAAAATTCTAAACAAAAACTTTGCATTTGGGCAGAGTTTGAGGAGGAATATTAATGCGTAAACCATTTATTTGTGGAAACTGGAAAATGAATAAAAATGTTGAAGAAGCTGAAGCAATGATAACCGCTTTAAAAGATAAAGTTAAAGGTGTAGAAAATGTAGAAATGGGTATTTGCCCAACCGCTCTCTGTTTAACAACTGTTAAGGAAGCTGCTCAGGGCAGTGATATTGTAACAGGTGCCGAAAATATTTACTGGAAAGACTCAGGTGCTTATACTGGCGAAATATCTGCGAAGATGCTTGCTGATAGTGGTATCGAGTATACAATTGTTGGTCATTCCGAGCGCAGAGAAATATTTGGTGAAAGTGATTATGAGGTAAATAAGAAGGTTCTTTCTGCACTTGAACATGGTGTGAAGCCAATTGTCTGTGTTGGAGAAACTTTAGAAGAAAGAAAGGCAGATCAAATAGAAGCCAAAGTTAACTTTCAGGTTGATTCTGCACTTGCTGGTCTAAGTGAAGATGAGGTAGAAGATGTGGTAATTGCCTATGAACCAATCTGGGCTATTGGTACAGGAGAAACTGCTTCTGCTGAAGAAGCTAATCGTGTAATTGGAATTATTAGAAAAAACATTAGAAAAGAATATCCTGAAGCTGCTGATAAGATTAGAATTCAGTATGGTGGAAGTGTTAAACCACATAATGTAGAAGAAATTATGGCTCAGGAAGAAATTGATGGTGCTTTAGTTGGTGGAGCCAGCCTGGCAGCAGATTCTTTTTCTGAAATTATTTTAAAAACTGCCGAAATCTATAAGTAAATAAGATATATTATAAGGAGGATTATTTATGGCAAGACCCAAACCACTGGCCCTGATTATTGCAGATGGGCTGGGAATAAACGAAAATGCGGAAGGAAATGCTGTTTATCAGGCAGATACTCCTTTCTTAGATAAATTAAATCAAGATTATCCCCATTCAATCTTAAAACCATCTGGAGAGGCTGTTGGCTTACCAGAAGGTCAGATGGGTAATTCTGAGGTTGGACACTTAAATATTGGTGCTGGCCGCATAGTTTATCAGGATTTTACAAGAATTAATAAAGCTGTAGAAGAAAAACATCTGTTAGAGAACGAAGTTCTAAAAAAAGCAGTAGAACATGCAAAGGAAAATGATGGAGCACTGCATTTAATTGGACTTCTATCTGATGGTGGTGTGCACAGCCATATTAAACATCTTTTTGGACTGATTGAGATGGCTGATCGGGCCGGTTTAGAGAAAGTATATATTCATCCGATTCTTGATGGGAGAGATACTCCTCCTGCCAGCGGTACAGGCTATTTAGAACAACTGCAGGCAGAACTGGACGAAGTAGGAATCGGTAAAATTGCAACTGTCAGTGGTCGTTACTACACAATGGACCGTGACAACCGCTGGGATAGAACTAAAAAGGCCTATGATATGTTAGTGCTGGGAGAAGGAAATAAGGCAGAAGATGCCATTGAGGCTGTAGAAGCTTCTTATAAAGAGGATGTGGAAGATGAATTTGTTGTGCCAACAGTAATTACTGAAAACGGTGAGCCTGTAGGTGAAATGAAGGATCATGATTCTGTAATTTTCTTTAACTTTAGAGCTGATAGAGCGCGTCAGATAACTCAGGCTTTAACAATTGATGGTTTTGAAGGTTTTGAGCGTGCTCCTGAACATCCCAAAGACTTATATTATGTTACCATGACAGAATATGATGAAGAATTTGATCTGCCGGTTGCTTTTGAACCTGTAGAAATTAAAGATGGACTGGGAGAAGTATTAAGCCGGGAAGGCTTAAAACAGCTCAGAATTGCTGAAACTGAAAAATATGCCCATGTAACATTTTTCTTTAATGGAGGAGTTGAAGAGCCGAATGAAGGTGAAGACAGAATTTTAATTCCTTCACCACAGGTTGCAACCTATGAAATGCAGCCAGAAATGAGTGCTTATGAAGTAACAGATAAGCTCTTAGAAAAAATTGAAGCTGATGAATATGATGTGATTATCTTAAATTATGCTAATATTGATATGGTAGGACATACAGGTTATATGGATGCAGCTATTAAAGCTGTAGAAACAGTGGACGAATGTCTTTCTAAACTGGTTCCTGCTATTTTAGAAAAGGGAGGTCAGGCCTTACTGACAGCTGACCATGGTAATGGAGAGAAGATGAAAGAAGAAGATGGGTCTCCATTTACTGCTCATACTGCTAATATAGTTCCACTTTATTATATAGGTGGACCAGAAAATAAAGGTATTGCATCAGGGAAATTGGCTGATCTTGCTCCAACAATGTTAGAAATTTTAGGAATTGAAAAACCAGAATTAATGACTGGTGAATCACTGATTATTGATAATTAATAGTCAAGCTTAAATTAATTAATAAGTAGAGGCAGTCTTAACTGTCTCTGCAAAAATAAATCTAAATTAGTTTCGCTGTAAAATTATAAGGAGGTCAATTAATAATGTTAAACACAACAATTGTAGATGTTTATGCTCGCGAGATTTTAGATTCACGTGGTAACCCAACTGTAGAGGTAGAAGTAGTACTAGAAGATGGTGTAATGGGTAGAGCTGCTGTTCCATCCGGAGCTTCAACTGGTGAATACGAAGCTGTGGAATTA
Organism: Halanaerobium sp. ST460_2HS_T2; assembly: GCF_003337665.1. NCBI lineage: Bacteria > Bacillati > Bacillota > Clostridia > Halanaerobiales > Halanaerobiaceae > Halanaerobium > Halanaerobium sp. ST460_2HS_T2. The sequence goes on along the minus strand of NZ_QPJF01000008.1, from coordinate 63,605 downwards.
AGAGATGGTGGCGACCGTTACCTGGGTAAAGGTGTTTTAGATGCTATTGAAAACGTAAATGAAGTAATTGCACCTGAGCTAATCGGTTATGATGTAAGAGAGCAGATTGATATTGATAACTTAATGCGCGAATTAGATGGTACTGACAACAAAGGTAAATTAGGCGCTAATGCTATTTTAGGTGTATCAATGGCAGTTGCTAAAGCAGCAGCAGAAGCTACAGGTACTTTCCTTTATAACTATATTGGGGGAATGAATGCTAAAACTCTACCTGTGCCAATGATGAACATTTTAAATGGTGGAGAACATGCTGACAACAATGTGGACCTGCAGGAGTTTATGATCATGCCTGTTGGTGCAGTAAGCTTCCGCGAAGCTCTACAGATGGGAGCAGAAGTTTATCATAATCTGAAAAAGGTACTGCAGGAAAAAGGTTTAGGTACCGGTGTTGGTGATGAAGGTGGATTTGCACCTGACTTAGGTTCCAACGAAGAAGCTCTCCAGGTGATTGTAGAGGCTATTGAAGCTGCCGGTTATGAAGCAGGAGAAGACTTCTACCTTGCTATTGATGCAGCAGCATCTGAAATTTATAAAGATGGTAAGTATGTACTTGCTGGAGAAGGTGTAGAAAAAACTTCCGAAGAAATGGTAGATTTCTATGCTGAATTAATTGATAAATATCCAATTATCTCACTGGAAGATGGTCTTGACGAAGATGACTGGGACGGTTGGGCTCAGTTAACAGAGCATTTAGGTGATCGTCTGCAGATTGTTGGAGATGATCTCTTTGTAACTAATGTAGAAAGATTAGAGAGAGGTATTGAAGAAGATAGTGCTAACTCAATCTTGATTAAGGTTAATCAGATTGGTTCCTTAACTGAGACTTTAGATACTATTAAGATGGCTACAAGAGCAGGATTTACTTCTGTTGTATCTCACCGCTCTGGTGAAACAGAAGATGTAACAATTGCTGACCTTGTAGTTGCAATGAATACTGGCCAGATTAAAACTGGTGCTCCTGCCCGTTCAGAAAGAGTTGCTAAGTATAACCAGCTGCTAAGAATTGAAGAAAGCCTGGGCGATGCAGCTCAGTATGCAGGTAAAGAAGCATTCTTTAATCTGAAGTAAAATTTATTAAATTAAATAGTGTAAGTAATATAAAGGGCCGAGTAGGGTTTATTCTCTACTTGGTCTTTTTTTATTTATAAAGAAAAAAATAAAAGTAAAAAAGCAGCTAAAACAAAGTTTATTAAAAAAATCACTTGACAAAATTTAAAAATAAGATTATACTAACAGTGTACCAGTTAACTAGTGCACTATTTAATAATATATTATTTTGAAATCTCAAGCTATGAATTCTTAAAACCTAACTTTTGATAGGTGGAATGGGCTATATAATATTATATTATTAAAAAAAAAGAATAAATCAGCTGCAGACTAATTTTTTTAATTTTTGTAGTCTTATTTACTTGATTTTATTACTCAGATTCAATATAATATACTCTATACTGACCGATTAGTCGAGAGGGGGATAATATGGCTAAAGACACAAGAGATGAAATACTAAAAGCGGCACTTAACTTATTTTCAATAAATAATTATCATGCTACCTCAATGTCCATGATAGCCAAAGAAGCAGGTCTGAGTAAAGGAACTCTTTACTGGCATTTTGACAGCAAGGAAGATTTATTTAGAGAATTAGTTTTAGTTGGTTTAGAATATTTTCATGAAAAGTATCAGGAAATCCAGAATAGTGATTCAAATGCAGAGGAAAAGTTATTCCAAATAGTTGATTTTAGTATTAGTATGCTGGCGGATAATATTAAAATGGCAAATATTTTGAAAAATAATATTCAGTTGATCAGCAGTGAATTTCAGAAAAAAATGATTGAAAGACATAAATCAGCCTTAAATGCTATTAAACTTGTAATTGAACAGGGGATTAAAGAAGGAAGTATGCAAACTAACGATTCTCACAACACCGCAGTGATGATTATGGTATTAATTTTCAATTCTCATCCTCAGGAATTATTTTACAATTTTGAAAGTAGAGAAAAAGATGTGGAATTTATTTATAATTTTATTATGCAGGGAATCTCCAGGGAGGTTAAAAATGAAGAAAACTAAGTATATCATTTTGATTTTATTATTCTGTCTATTAACTGCTTCATTTAACGTGGCTGCAGCTGAAGAAACAGAAATCACTCTGACACAAGCAGTAAAGATTTTAATGGAAAACAACAGACAGCTGATTAACAGCCGTCAGAATATAGAAAAGGCCCAAAAAGATGTTGAGCTGAGCGGAAGAGGCTATTATCCAACAGCCAATCTGCAGACCTCCTATACCAAGATGGAATCAGGTCAGCAGACTATTGATTTTCAAAGACTATTTAGCCCAACTTATAATGCAGCAAATGGTCTTCCAATGACAGAAACACCCGATACAAACTTCAGCACTTCCTTATCACTATCACAGCCGCTTTATCTGGGTGGACGAGTAAGGATTGGCCAGGATATCTCTGAACTGGGGCTTGAGATGAGCAAAATTGAATATCAAAAACAGCTGGATCAGAGTATTTTCAATCTTGTTCAGGCCTACTATGGTGTCCTACAGGCTCAGGGTATGGTTGAGATTAGAGAAAATGCCCTGGAAGTAGTAAATGAACATTTAAGAATTGTAAAAGTTAATAATGAAGCAGGAATGAGTTTGAGACAGGATTTGCTGCAGACTCAAATTGAGCAGCGCAAAGCAGAAGAAGATTTAATTGCTGCTGAAAATCAGCTGCAGATTGCTAAAAAGAGGCTGGCCCAGCTGCTTGGTGACAGCAGTGTTATGTATCAGGTTTCCACACCACAAAAAAATCCGGAGCCGGCAACTGAATTGGATAAATTAATCAACCTTGCCTTAGAAAATAGAGCTGAATTAAAGTCACTATCCGTAAATCAAAAAATGCTGGAGAAGCAGAAAGATCTGGAAGGTAATCCTTATCGACCTCAGATTTCTTTAAATGGTTCATATAGCTGGCAGGGATCAGAATTAGAATTTAGTGATGGCAGCTGGAATCTAACGATTGCAGGTTCAATTTCTTTATATGATGGTGGTAAAGCTAATTTAAATGAAGAAAAAAAGAAAATAGAAGTAAATAATCTTGAAAATTCAACAAAAGATCTAAAAGAATCTATCAGAATTGAAATTGAAGATACTCTGCTGTCACTGCAGCATTCAGAAGAAATGATTAAGTTGGAGAAATTATCTTTAGAAAACGCAGAAGAAAACTTAGAACTGACAAATAAGAGCTATCAGGCTGGAATTAACACCAATATAGATGTTATAAATGCCCAGACTTCTTATAAACAGGCCCAGATTGCTTTGCTGCAGGCTGAATATGATTATGAAAAAAATCTATATAAATTATTTTATAATACTGGTAGAATTAAAGAACTATTTAAGGATGTGATATAAATGAGAAAAACAATTATAATACTTTTATTATTAATTTTCCTCTCCTTTAATGTTATGGCACAATCTCCGGTAGAAGTTACTACTCCTGAGAGAACCGGGATTTCAGTTAGAGATACAATTACAGGTAATTTTTCTGCTTTCAAAAAAGTAAATATACCTGCTGAAATAGGTGGGATTGTAGATCAAATTACAGTAAGTGTGGGAGATGATGTTAGTCAGGATCAAAAATTATTACAGTTAAACCAGGATAAACTAAATATTCAAATCAAACAGGCAGAGGCTGCTTTAGATGCTGCTAGAGCAAATTATCAGCAGCTTAAAAATGGAGCCAGCCAGGAAGAAATTAATAGAGCCCAGGCTTCTTATGATCAGGCTCAGGCTTCTCTGGAGGGGGCCAAGTCGAATTTAGAATTAATGAAAGAAATATATGAAGACAAAATTAGTTTAAAGCAGCAGCTTACATCTGCCGAGAGTCAGCTGGCAAATGCAGAACAGCAGTTAGCAAGTGCTCGCGAAAGATATAATCAGGCAGAAATTAATTTTGAACAGGCTGAACGAGAATATGAGAGAATGCAGTATTTATATGAAGAAAAAGTCATAACTGAAAAGCAGTTTGAAGGTGCTGAAAGTCAGTATAAAAATGCTAAATCTTCATTAAACACTGCTCAGATAGGTTTAGAACAGGCTAAAATTGGATATAATACTGCCCAACAGAGTTATAAATTAACAGAACAGACTTTTAATAATCCGACTCAGTTAAAACAGCAGCTGGAAAATGCTCGCAGTCAGGTTAAGTCTGCCCAGGCAGGTCTGGCAGTTGCTGAAGCAAATTTGGAACAGGTTAAAAAGGGAGCTACTCAAGAGCAGTTAAATGCGAGCCTGGCCCAGGTAAAACAGGCAGAAGCAGGTCTGGAGCAGGCTAAGCTCAGCCTGGAAAATTCTATAGTTAAAAGCCCAATTAAGGGAGTAGTCTCAGCAGTTAGAACAGAAGCTGGAGAAATTATTTCTCCAGGACAGCCGATAGTTACTGTTATTGATATTGATCAGCTTTATCTGGAAGTTTCAGTTACAGCAGCTACAATGAGCAGATTACAGGAGGGAGATCAGGTTAGAATTATTCCTGAAGCAATTAAAAATGAAGAGCTAACTGCAAAAATTGATACAATTAGTCCCGAAGCAGATCCGGCAAGTAAAAATTTCCCGGTAAAAATGCTGGTTGATAATTCAGCTCATCAAATAAAGCCAGGAATGTTTGCAGATGCAGTTTTTAGTGTGCAGTCTGCCGAAAATACACTGGTTGTTCCAATTTCAACAATAGTTGGTTTTGATTCAACAGAACCTCATGTTTATATTGTTGAAGACAATAAAGCTGTAAAAAAAGCAGTTAAGATTGGAATCGTGTCAGATAATTTAGTTGAACTAGTCTCCGGTGTAGAAGAAAATGATCAAATAATCCTTAAAGGTCAGAATAGACTAAGTGATGGAGAAGAAGTTGAGGTGATTAACTAATGAAAATCTCAAATTTTTCCATCTCCAGGCGGATTACAACGGCAATGTTAGTTTTACTGGTCGTATTAATCGGAATAATTTCTTTTAGCCGATTAAAAGTCGATCTTTATCCTGATGTCACTTTTCCTGGTGCAGCAATAGTAACAACTTATTCCGGTGTTGGTCCCGAAGAAATTGAAAACCTGATAACTAAACCTATTGAAAGTTCGGTTTCTACAGTAACTGGAGTTAAATCTGTTTCTTCGACTTCAGATACCGGACAGTCGACTATAGTAGTTGAATTTGAATGGGGAACAGATATGGATTTTGCTGTTTTAGATTTAAGACAGCAGATTGACTTAATTAGTAGTTTTTTGCCTGATGAGGCTGATGACACGCTTATCTTTAAATTTGACCCGGCAATGTTTCCGATTTTAAGTTATGGAATTACTGGCGAACAGAACCTGGCAGATTTAAAAAGCGAAGTAGAAGACAATATAGCTCCACGTCTGGAAAGATTACCGGGAGTTGCCCAGGTTAATCTGGAAGGAGGTTTAACCAGAGAGATTATGATTTCTCTGGCAGGAGATAAACTGTATAATTATGGTATTGATTTTTCTACTGTCAACGGTATTTTAGCTCAGGAGAATGTTAATGTTTCTGCTGGTGAAATTCAGCGCGGTGATCGTAATCTCTTAATTAGAACCATGGGTAAATTTGATTCTCTGGATGATATTAGAAATATTAATATCCCAACTGGAAATGGTTCAACAGTAAAGCTGTCTGATTTAGGTACAGTACGTGATACTTATGCAGATAGAAATACAATTTCCAGGGTTAATGGTGATTCCAGTATTGGTCTTTCCATTCAAAAGCAGACTGATGCCAATACTGTTCAGACTGCTAATGCAGTTAAAGATGAAATTGAGAAAATAAAAAATGAGTATGATGATTTAAATATTATAACTGCTATGGATCAGTCAGATTTTATTCAAAAAGCTATTGAAAGTGTGCAGAGAAATGCTCTGGTCGGTGGACTTTTAGCAGTATTAATTTTATTTATCTTCTTGAGAAATATTAGAAGTACAATTGTTATTGCGACAGCAATTCCGGTTTCTATTATAGCTACCTTTGTATTAATGTATTTTGCTGATTTAAATATTAATATTATTTCTCTTGGTGGCCTGGCATTAGGTGTTGGAATGCTGGTGGATAATGCTATTGTGGTGCTGGAAAATATTTATCGTTATCGAAGTATGGGAGTCGGTAAGATAGAGGCTGCTAAAGAAGGTAGTTCAGAAGTGGGAATGGCAATTACAGCCTCAACTCTGACTACAATAGTTGTATTTCTGCCGGTGTTTTTTGTGCAGGGTCTTGCTGCCAGATTATTTAAAGAACTGGCTTTAACAGTTAGTTTTTCTTTATTTGCTTCTCTGGCTGTAGCTTTAACTTTAATTCCCATGCTTTCTTCAACCTTTTTGAAGGTAAGTCAGAAAGATTTAGATAGAGAGAGTAAACAGGGCTTTATTACTCGAAATTATAAAAGAATGCTTGGATTTTCCTTAAATCACCGCTGGATAATTGTTTTGATTCTGGTTATTTTACTGGCGGGAAGTATTGCTTTAGTGCCTAGCATTGGAACTGAGTTCTTACCGGCTTCTGACCAGGGAATGTTTACAATTAATTATGATCTTCCGGCCAGTACTGTTCTGGCTGAAAGTGATAATGTAGCTCAATATATAGAAGATGTACTTGCTTCCATTCCGGAAGTAAAAACTGTTTTCAGTCGAGTTGGTTCTGCTGATATGATGGGAACTTCTACCAGCAGTGATTCGGGAACTATAATTGTTTTAATGAAAGAACTTGATCAGAGAACTAGAAGTACTGATCAAATAATGGAAGAAGTAAGACAGCGTCTATCTTTACCTGATGTAAACTTTCAGCTTTCTACTCAGTCCGGTTTTGGTGGCCCGGGTGGAGGCAAACCAATTAATATAAAATTAAAGGGTAATGATTTTGAAGTTCTGAAAGAATATACTACTAAAGCAAGACTGGAAATGGAAAATATCGATGGATTGAGAGATGTAAGTGATAGTTTTGAAGAGGGAAGACCCGAATTAAGGATACAGCTCAATAGATCTCTGGCCAGTCAGTTTGGTTTAAATGCCAGGCAGGTTGCTAATACTGTCAGAACAGCTGTTAGTGGTAGTGTAACTACCCGTTACGAAGTAGCTGGAGATGAATATGATATCAGGGTTCAATTACAGGAAAGTGATTTAAATACTGTTTCCCAGCTTTCTAATCTAAATATTATAGCTCCGGGTGGAGTTCAGGTGCCATTAAAGAGATTTGCTGATTTAGAGGTGGAAACAGGACCGAATCAAATACTGCGTATAGACCAGGAAAGGTATGCAGAAATAAATTCTGATTTGTACAATATTGACCTGGGAACAGCAGTTGAGAGAATTCAAAACAGACTGGCTGAAAATATTGAACTGCCAGATGGTTACGAATTCAGTTATGAAGGACAGTTCCAGGATTTGCAGAGTTCATTTAGAAGTTTAGCTTTTGCTTTTATTCTGGCTGTAGTTCTGGTTTACATGGTAATGGCTTCACAATTTGAATCGTTAATCCATCCATTTATTATCATGTTTACTGTACCTCTTGCTGTAATTGGTGTAATACTGGGTATCTTTATAACAAATAGTACTTTATCTGTAGCATCTTTAATTGGATTAATAACTCTTGCCGGTATTGTTGTAAATAATGCGATTGTAATGGTCGATTATATAAATCATTTGAGACGAGAAAAACAGGAAAAGAATGCAGCGATTCTTGAAGCTGCTTCAGTAAGACTAAGACCAATTATGATGACAGCTCTGACAACAATTCTGGGTCTGATTCCACTTGCCCTTGGTCGTGGTGATGGGGGAGAACTGGCTCAGCCAATTGCTGTTGTAGTTATCAGTGGTTTAACATTTGCCACTTTCTTAACTTTATTTATAATACCAATTTTCTATTCTCTATTAACATCATTTAGAGAGATTATACTTGCAAAAATTAAGGGTGTTGATCGTTCAGAATTGGAAGGAAAAATTTAATAGATAGATAATCAATTAAGGAGACATCTTAAAATAATTGGATAATAAAGTTTGATTATTCAAAAGATGTCTTCTTAATTTTTTCTCAGAGCTTCGGAAACTGTTTTCCGGGGTTTGAAAGGGAGTTTTTCTCATTCAGGTTATTGTATTTTCATCATTAATATGTTAAAATTAAAGCTGTGTTGAATTATGGATATCTAGCAATATTTTACTTAACTACTGGAGGTGAGATTTAGATGTTTGTACTTAAGATTTTACACTTTATTATAGCAATTGGAGTAATTGTTGGTGTTTTACTGCAGTCAGGAAAAAGTGCCGGTTTATCTGGAGCAATTGATGGTGGTGCTACAACTTTTTTTGGTAAGTCAGGAAAGAAGATGGAAGACAAAATAAGTAAGGCAACAACTGTAGCAGCAGTATTATTTATGCTTAATTCTCTAATTCTTGCTATATTTTAAACTTCATAATTAAGTAATAATAAGTTAATGATAAAGCAAATATTATTAATAATAATCATCTAATATTCAATCAGGGAAAATAGTAAATTTTTAAAATGAAATAAAAACCAGATAAGATGCTATGAAAAAATTAGCAGATAAAAAATTAATAAGGAGGTTGGTGCATGAATTTTTATACACCGCTGGCGGGAATAATCGCATTAGCTTTTGCTTTTATTCTTGCTGGAAAAGTAAAAAAGGAAAGTATGGGAACAAATAGAATGGCTGAACTGTCAGATGCAATCAATGAAGGGGCTATGGCTTTTTTAGGTCGTGAATACAAGATGTTAGCAGTATTTGTTGCTGTAGTAGCAGTTGTAATGACAGTAGTACCCAGTCTTGGCTGGCAGTACGCGGTATCCTTTATTTTAGGAGCATTATTCTCTGCTCTGGCTGGATTTATCGGGATGCAAATTGCTACCCAATCAAATGCTAGAACAACCAATGCTGCCCGGACAGGTTTGAATGCAGCTTTAAAAGTTGCTTTTTCCGGAGGAACAGTAATGGGAATGTCTGTTGTAGGTTTAGGTACTCTGGGGCTTGGAATTTTATATATGTTCTTTTCTCATAATGTACAATTTATTAGAGGTTTTGCTTTTGGAGCCAGTTCTATTGCCCTCTTTGCCCGTGTTGGTGGAGGTATTTATACTAAAGCAGCTGATGTTGGTGCTGATTTAGTTGGTAAAGTAGAAGCTGGAATTCCAGAAGATGATCCCCGTAATCCTGCTGTTATTGCTGATAATGTTGGTGATAATGTTGGTGATGTTGCAGGTATGGGAGCAGACTTATTCGAATCATATGTTGGTTCAATAGTAGCTGCTATGACTTTAGGAGCTGCTCTGAGTGTAGATCATGTTTTATTACCAATGTTAATTGCAGCTTTAGGTATTGTAGCTGCTATTATTGGTACTCGTTTTGTCAGAGCTAAAGAAGGTGGCAACCCTGCTAAAGCTTTGGAAAGGGGAACTTTAAGTGCTGCCGGAATTACAATTGTTGGTGCTTACTTTTTGGTAACAGCACTGACTGGAGAAGTTGGAATTTTTATAGCAATTATCGCCGGTTTAATTGCAGGTACTTTAATTGGTAGAATTACAGAGTATTATACTTCCGAACACTATGGGCCTGTAAAACATATTGCCCGTCAGTCACAGACTGGTACAGCAACTAACATAATCAGTGGTCTGTCTGTAGGAATGAGAAGTACAGCTCTTCCAATTTTAGTTATTGCAGTAGCTATTTATTTAGCTTATAATTTTGCCGGTCTGTATGGTATTGCAATGGCAGCAGTTGGTATGCTTTCTACTACAGGAATTACACTTTCTGTTGATGCCTACGGGCCTATTGCTGATAATGCAGGAGGTATTGCCGAAATGGCAGAATTAGATTCTTCAGTTAGAGATATTACTGATAAACTGGATTCTGTTGGTAATACAACAGCTGCTATGGGTAAGGGATTTGCAATTGGTTCTGCTGCTTTGACAGCTCTTTCATTATTTGCAGCTTTCTCACAGGCAGTTGGCCTGGATTCAATTTCTCTAACTAATCCGCAGGTTATCATTGGTCTCTTTATTGGAGCTATGTTACCATTTTTATTCTCAGCGATTACTATGGAGGCTGTAGGTAAGGCTGCTGGAGAGATGATCGAAGAAGTAAGAAGACAATTTAAAGAAATGCCGGGTATAATGGAAGGAACTCAAAAACCTGATCACCGGAAATGTGTTGATATTTCTACAACAGCTGCTTTAAAAGAAATGATTTTACCAGGATTACTGGCAGTAGTTGTTCCAGTAATTATTGGACTCTGGAATGTGCAGGCACTTGGTGGTCTTTTAGGTGGTGCTCTTTCTTCCGGTGTTCTTCTGGCTATTATGATGGCTAACTCCGGTGGTGCCTGGGATAATGCTAAAAAATATATTGAATCAGGAGCTTTTGGTGGCAAGGGAACAGAAACTCATGCTGCTTCGGTTGTTGGTGATACAGTTGGTGATCCATTTAAGGATACCTCTGGTCCATCCTTAAATATTTTAATCAAATTAATGACCATTGTTTCACTTGTATTTGCTCCTTTATTCATGTAAAATTAATATAGTAGTAAAGGATTTAATCACCCTCCTTGTAGTTAATACTACTGGGAGGGTTTTTTAATTAGAAAGGTAGTGATTTAATGCCGGAAGTAGAGGATGGAATGTGCTTTGCCTGTGGTGAGGAAAATCCAATTTCTCTGGCTCTTAAATTTGAAAAAATTGAAGAAAACAAAGTTAAAGCAGAATTTATACCTGGAGAATATCACCAGGGATATAAGGGGATTATTCATGGGGGTATAACAGCTACTTTACTGGATGAGGCAATGGCACATGTGCTTGGTTTTAAAGGAATTAAGGCTTATACTGCCGAATTAAATATTCGGTACAGAAAAGCAATTGAGATTGGAAAAAAGTTAGAAATTATTGGTGAATATAAAAGTTCTAAAAAGTCATCTATTGCAAATGTTTATTATGCCCGGGCAGAAATTTTTGATAATAATGGAAACTTAAAGGCTGAAGCCAGAGCAAAATTTATTGAGGCCTGAGGATAATCTTAATTGTTAACGAAAACTTGCAAAAAATTAAATCATATTTAGGGGAGGATACTAATGCAGAGAGAAGAAGCAATTAAATTAATGAAAGAAAATATTAAACAGAAGAATTTGCGTAAACATTGTCTGGCAGTGGAAGCAGTAATGGCCGAGCTTGCTGATTATTTTGATAAAGATCAGGATAAATGGCGTCTGGCAGGGCTGCTGCATGATATTGATTACGAAGATACTGCAGATGAGCCCGAAAAGCACAGTCAGCTTGGTGCAGAAATGCTGGCAGATATAGGAATGGAAGCAAAAATTGTGGAGGCTGTTAGAGCCCACAATGGAATGCATCAACTTCCCAGAAAAACATTAATGGCAAAGGCTTTATATGCAGCTGACCCATTAACTGGTTTAATTGTTGCTTCGGCATTGATCCATCCTGAAAAAAGTCTAAATGCACTGGATACAGAATTTGTTTTAAATCGTTATGGAGACAACTCTTTTGCCAAGGGAGCTGATCGGGATGTAATTGCTTCCTGTAAAGAGATGGATTTAGAATTAAAAGAATTTATTGAACTGTCTCTAGCAGCTATGCAGAATGTTTCTGATGATTTAGGACTTTAATTTTAAATAAATTTTAGCTCAGAATCACCAAAAGATTGGGGATGATTATTAATGAGTGCCAGAAGTGAATTGTTGAGACGCTTAAGAGAAGATGTGCATCGTCCATTAAGTAAGGACGAAATTTTTGAGGAGTTTGAGATAGCAAAGGATCAGCGGCAAATGTTTTCAGATCTACTGCTGGATTTAATTAAGTCAGGACAGATTTTTAAAAACTCACAGGGATTATATGGAGTTCCTGAAAAATTTAATTTAATTGGTGGTAGAATAGAGAAAACAGCATCTGGAAATGCATTTTTAATACCTGATGATCCAGAAAAAGATGATATCTATATTGCTTCCGCAAATATGAACGGTGCAATGCACAATGATAAAGTTTTTGTGAGACCTGTCCATTCTGATAGAGGTAAAAGTCAGGCGGGAGAAGTTGCAGAAATTATAGAACGTGTTAACAAAAAGATAGTTGGTAATTTAGAGAAATATAAAAATTATGGATTTTTGATTCCGGATAATAATAGAATTTGTAATGATGTATTTATTCCACCTGAAGCTTTAAATAAGGCTGAAAATGGTCAAAAAGTGGTTGCTAAAATAACCCGCTGGCCAGAAAAAAATAGAAACCCTGAAGGCGAAATTATTGAAATTCTTGGAGATAAGGATGATCCAGGTGTAGATATTGAGGCAATAATTCGTCAGCTTGATTTACCGGGAGAATTTCCGGATAAAGTTTTAAGTCAGATTAAAAATATTCCGGATGAAGTTAGTGATGCAAGAGTAAAAAAAGATGACGAACGGCAAGATTTAAGAGATTTAAAATTGGTTACAATTGATGGATCAGATGCAAAAGATTTAGATGATGCAGTTTCTATAGAAAAACTCGATAGTGAAGTTTATCGACTGGGTGTTCATATTGCTGATGTAAGTCATTATGTTACCGAAGATAGTCCGCTTGATAGTGAAGCTTATTCGAGGGCTACAAGTATTTATCTGGTTGATCGGGTGATTCCAATGCTGCCCGAAAAACTTTCAAATGGTATTTGCAGCTTAAATCCTCGTGTTGATCGTTTAACTATGACTGTATTTATTGACTACAGGCTGCAGGGGAAAAATGGAATTGAGATTATAGATCATGATATTACTAAATCTGTGATTAATTCCAATCACCGGCTGACCTATGATGCAGTACAAAATATTTTAGAGGACAAAGAAAGCCAGGAGAGACAGCAATACAGTGACTTTGTTGAAGAGCTGGAAATGATGAATGAATTAAGAAGAAGACTTAGGCGCCATCGATTTGCGGAAGGAAGTATGGATTTTAATTTTACTGAAGTTAAGGTGGAACTTGATGAAGAAGGACATCCAATTGATTTAAAGAAAAGACGTCACCGGGAAGCAGAGCAGTTAATTGAAGAATTTATGATTGCTGCTAATAGAATTGTAGCTGCTGAAATGTCCTGGCGAGATATGCCGTTTATTTATCGAGTTCATGAAGAACCGGATCTTGATCGAATGCAGCAGTTTAATGAATTTATTCATAACTTTGGCTACAGTCTTAAAGGAGTTAAAAATGGAGTCCATCCCCGAGCACTGCAGGAAATTTTAGAAGATGTTAGGGGTACTAAGGAAGAAAAAATTATTGAAACAGTAATGCTTCGTTCACTTAAGAAAGCTGTTTATTCTGATAAAAACATAGGGCATTTTGGACTCGGAATTAGTCATTACAGTCATTTTACTTCTCCCATTAGGAGATATCCTGATCTAACAGCTCATCGAATCATTAAGGAAACAATCACTGAAGGATATTTAAGTGAAGAACGTCAGGATGAGCTGGATAGTGAGCTGCCTAAAATTGCAGACCACTGCTCCTTACAGGAGAGAAGGGCAATGGACGCGGAAAGAGATTCAGTTGATCTTAAAAAAATTGAATTTATGGAAGATAAAATCGGTGATGAGTTCGAAGGTATTATCAGTGGAATAACAGGTTTTGGAATTTTCGTTGAACTCGAGAACACTGTTGAGGGTCTGGTTCATATAAAAAATCTGCGTGATGATTATTATCATTATGATGAAGAAAAATACCATTTAATTGGTGAGAGAACCAAAAAGATTTATCGGATTGGGGACCAGGTAAAAATAAAGGTCGCAAAAGTTAATAGAGATGAGAGGCAGTTGGATTTCGAACTGCTTGAGAAGTTAGATTAAGCTATAATAGCTGAAATAAATGAATAAGGATGTGGTAGTCATGGCTAAAAATAAGGATAAAGACATAGAAATTATCTCCAGAAATAAAAAAGCCAGACATGATTTTTATATAGAGGAAACTTATGAAGCAGGAATCAAACTAAAAGGAACAGAGATTAAATCCATTAGAAATCATCGGGTTAATTTGAAAGATAGTTTTGCTCTAGTTGAAGAGGGGGAAGTCTATCTGCATAATATGCATATCAGTCCCTATAAAGAAGGAAATCGTTATAATCATGAACCGGAAAGAAAAAGAAAACTTCTGCTTCACAAAAATGAAATCAGAAAGCTAATCGGATATACAACTCAGAAAGGTTATACCCTGGTACCTCTTACTCTTTATCTAAAGAAAAATCTATGTAAAGTTGAACTTGCAGTGGCTAAAGGTAAGCAGCAGCATGATAAAAGAAGAGATATTGCTAAGAGAACTGCTCAGAGAGAGATGGAAAAAGCTTTTAGACGTCAGCAAAAAGGAGATTATTAACTCTTAAATGTTAATATTTTTTACTATTTTGCTTTTAGGATGATCTTGGAATATGATATAAATTTGACATTTCCTGACCTTTGAGTTATAATAATTATGCTGAAAAGAAACAGCTATCCAGGGGGTGTTCTGGCTTCGCCTGGATGGTGAATCCTTTAGAAGCGGGTCGAGGAGTTCCTTTCACTCGTAAAACACTGGGAACTATAAAATTATCTGCAAACGATAATAATTACGCTTTAGCTGCCGCGTAGGCAGTTAACGCCTGAGCGGGTCCTGTCTGTGGAGTCGCCTCAGGTGCCATAAAAAGCAGACTAACCTTCTTCTGATGTCTGTAAGAAGAAGGGACATTTAACAGGCTGGCAGTAAGTAATCCTGTTCAGTGGAGTGCTTACTGTGAGATTAAAAGCTGAACTACGCTCGTAGAAACTACTGGGTGAGCCATTCAGTACGTGGGTTCGACTCCCACCACCTCCACCAAATAATAACTAAATTTAATATTTTTGATTCAAGAACCTGATTATATAAGGGTTCTTTTTTGTTTTATATAGAAGGAAATAAGGCTCAAATGTTTAATATATATACTAGTAGAAGAAATGAGGTGTCCTTATGACCGGGACAAAAATCAAAAAATATATTTTAGATAATAGAGATGATCTAATAAATAAAATTATGGATGAGCAGGAGTTTTTGTTACCTCAAGAAATGAACAGGTATAATTCAAATATGATGGAGAAAGTTAGAAGTGATACCTCTTCTAATTTAAATTATCTGGCTCAAGCTTTAGCTGTTGGTGAAAAAAACATTTTTGTTAATTACTACAGCTGGCTTTATACGGTTTTAAAAGAGCGGGGGATTGGAATTGAAGTTCTTAAGAAACACCTAAAGGCAATAAAAAATGTTTTATATTCTGAATTTACGCAAAAAGATTTTAATTTAATTAAAAATTATTTAAATTCTGCTGAGAATAAGATTTAAAATCCTGAGAATCATTATCAATCTTTCATCAATGAAAATAATTATTTGCAGGAAAAAGCAAAAATTTATCTTAATTTTATAATTAATATGGAAAGAGAAAGAGCAGTTAAACTAATTCTTGATTTGGTTGATCAGGGAACTGCAGTAGACGATATTTATTTAAATATTTTTCAACAAGTACAGTATGAAATTGGACGTCTCTGGCAGCTAAATCAGATAAGTATAGCTCAGGAACATTATGCGACTTCTGTAACTCAGCTGGCAATGGCACAATTATATCCTAAAATTTTTTCTTCCTATAAGAAAGGGAAAAAAGTTTTAACTGGCTGTATTGGAGATGAGTTACATGAGCTGGGAGTTAGAATGGTAGCTGATCTTTTAGAATTAGCCGGTTGGGATACAATTCATCTTGGTTCAAACACTCCTCCTGCTGAAATTTTAAAGCTGCTAGTAGAAAAAGAAATTGATTTACTTGCTATTTCGCTCACTCTGCCTGATAAGTTGGAGGTAGCACAGGGGTTAATAACTAAAATTCATGAAAAAACTAAATTGTCCAATTTAAAAATTATTGTTGGTGGAAGAGTGTTTTTAAAAAACAGCAATTTGTGGCAAAAAATTGGAGCAGATGCTTTTGCCGCTGATGCAAAAGAAGCAGTAAAGGTGGCTGATTCGTTATTATGATAGGCACAAATCAGCAGAATTTAGGTTTTATTATAAAAATTGATCAGGATAGTCAGGTTCAGGAAGTCCTTTTCAATTCTTTAAATAACTCGCTAAATTTAGAAAAAGAAAATTTCAGCAGATATGTAGACCAGGGTAGTCTCAAAAAATATTTTTCTCTTTTAAAGGAAGTTAAAAAGAAAGAGGTTGTTTTTGGCAGAGAAATTAATCTTAAACTTGGCGAAAAATCAGAATCATATATTTTGATAGTTCTAGATAATCTTGACAGCAGTAGCATTTTAATTGCTGCCAATCAGTCTGAAGGAATTATTAAATATTATGAAGAATTGATGCGGATCAATAATAATTATGTAAATAATTTGAGACGAAATTTAAAGGAAAAGATTGATCAAGAAACCCCTTTATCTGAAGATCAAATTTATAATGAAATGAGCAGGTTAAATAATGAATTAGTAAATCTTCAGCGTAAACTAAACAAACAAAATCTGCTTTTAAAAGCAGAAAAAGAAAAATATCGAGTTACACTTGCGAGCATAGCAGAGGGAGTCATAACTGCTGATCAGGATGATCTTATTGTTTATTTAAATTCGAAAGCTGAAGATATGCTTGGCTGGACACTTTCCCAAGCAAAAGGAAAAGAGTGTACAGATATTTTTAAGATATTTATTGAAGAAAATAATGAACAGGATTTAGATATAACTGCAGATGAGGATAAAAAATCAGAAGAAATAGAGATTTCACTTTCTGAGCTGCTATTTAAAAATGGAGAGATTAATAACCAGGAAGCAGTATTAACTCCTAGGAATAATAATAGTTTTCCAATTGAATTTTCAGCTGCCTCAGTAGCTGAAAATCAGGGAAAAGTTATAATTTTTAGAGATATCAGTGAAAGAAAAGATATGGAAGCCAGATTAAGAAAATACGCTGCAACTGATCTTTTAACAGAGGTTTTAAATAGAAGAGCTGGACTTGACTTTTTAGCAGAAGAAATGGACAAGGCTGAAGAAAATCAGGACAGTCTTTCTATTATTTTTATTGATGTTAATGATCTTAAGCTGGTTAATGATAATTTTGGTCATCAGGAAGGGGATGAACTGCTGCAAAAAATTAGCGATATTTTACAGCACTCTCTTCGGAGAAATGATAGAGTAGTCAGACTGGGTGGAGATGAATTTTTACTTGTTTTACCTCATAGTAATCAAATAGAGGCTGAAAAGATTTGGCTGCGAATTAGAAAAGAATTTAGGCGAGCTACAGAAGCTAATAAAAAAGACTATAAAATTTCCGCCAGTCATGGAGCAGCTGAATACAGTCCTGATTATCAAAAAGATTTAGAACAACTGATAAATGAAGCTGATAATGCTATGTATAAGGAAAAGCAAAAGATTAAATCAGCTGAAAACATACGATAAATAGATAAACTTAAATTAAAAGGAGGAAAGATAATGCAGGAAATTGGTCTGGGAACAATGCTCTTAAATAATAGTATTGAAAATTACCTTCTGGCTTTATTATTCTTATCTGCAGTTTATTTTATAATAAGAATATTTGATAAAGTATTACTGGGGAAAATGGATTTGTTTGTAGAAAAGTTTTCTCACTCTTTTTCAGTCTTATTAAAAAAAATAATAAAAAAACGTATTTATCCATTATTGTATTTGCTGGCACTTTTCTTAGCTTTTAATGAGTTGAAAACCAGCAGCCAGATTGATAATTTTATTAATTTAATTCTTATGATTTTATCAGTTATTTTTATAGTTCTTTCTGTTCTGGATATAATTACTTACAGTCTTAAAAAATACTGGTCTAAAAAACATCGAAGTGAGGAACAGCAGAAAGTTTTGAGTATTACACTCTTTATTATCAAGACTGTTGTCTGGATAATTGCTTTCTTATTTATTTTGGACAATTTAAATATCCAGATTACTGGCCTAATCACTGGGCTTGGAATTGGTGGTATTGCAATAGCTTTTGCAGCTCAAAATGTTTTAACTGATCTTTTTAATTATTTTACAATTTTTTTTGATAAACCATTTGATATAGGTGATTTTATTATTATAGGAGACTATAAAGGCACAATAGAGCATATAGGAGTTAAAACTACCAGAATTAGAAGTCTGAGTGGTGAACAACTTATTATTTCCAATACAGACCTTGTCAATTCTAGAATTAACAACTATAAGCGGATGAGGCAGAGAAGAATTAATTTTAGTTTTGGGGTGACTTATGATACTCCTCTGGAAAAGCTAAAAAAAGTGACGGGTATAGTAGAAGATATAATTAAATCAATTGATAAGACAGAATTTGATCGAGCTCATTTTGCAGAATATGCTGACTCCAGTCTGCTTTTTCAGGTTGTATATTATGTTACAGATAGTGATTATAAATTATATATGGACATTCAGCAGCAGATAAATTTTAAACTAAAAGAAAATTTTGAGGAGTTGGGAGTTAGTTTTGCTTTTCCAACTCAGACTATTCACTTTGCTTCATCAGAGTTAATAAATAAAAAATCTGAAAAAGTTGTAGGTATAAATAAAGAAGATCAAAATAATTTTGATAAAGATAAAATAAATTGAAATAAGGAGTTAAAAAGATGTTAATTGCAAGTTGTGAAATCAAATTATATTTACCAGGCGCAGCAACCTTAAAAGATAAGCGGCGAATAATAAAAAGCCTGCTGCAGAAAAGCAAAAACAAATTTAATCTTTCTGCAGCAGAGGTAGATGCCCAGGATTATATCCAGACTGCTGTACTGGGAGTTGCACTGGTAGGAAGTGATTATCAGTATTTGCAGAGTGTCATGGACAAATATCTTGACTTTGTTGAATCTTTTCCCGAATTTCTACTTACAGACTTCGAAGTGACAATCAGCTGAAAGCTCTTCTTTATTAATTAAAGAAGCAGCTTCCCGGTCAAGCAAAACTGTGATCTGGGGATGAGTCTGTAGTAGTGATGCTGGAACCTGAGTGGATATTTTTCCACTCACAGTTCGTTTTATTGCCTCTGCTTTACTTTTACCACTGGCCAGCAAAATTATTCTATCAGCTTTTAAAATAGTAGCCATACCCATTGAAATTGCTTTTTTAGGAACTTCATCTTTGCTGTCAAAATAGCGGCTGTTTGCTTCGATTGTTTCTTCAGTTAGATCTACTACTTCAGTTGCGACATTTAAATTTTCTGCAGGTTCGTTAAAACCAATATGGCCATTAGAACCTATTCCCAGAATCTGTAGATCAATACCCCGGGCATTTTTAATTGATTCTTCGTAATTTCTGCACTCCTCAGCAAAATCTTCTGCGCTTCCATCAGGGATATGGATATTTTCTTTTTTAATATTAATGTCATTGAAAAAATTATCATTCATATAATAATGATAACTGTTAGGATGGTCTGCTTCCAGTCCACAGTATTCGTCCAGATTAAAACTTTGTACTTCTTTAAAATCAACTTCATCTTCTCTATACATTTCAATTAGTTTATCATACATTGCCAGGGGGGTACCACCAGTTGCCAGTCCCAGATTGCTGTCAGGTTTTAAAGTGATTTGACTTGCAACCATTAGAGCAGCCTTTTTGCTCATAGCATGATAATCTTTTTCTACAATAATTCTCATTTTTACACATCCTTTTAAAAATTTAGTCTAGATCAAAAGTGAATTTAAATTTATAATTATCGTTACGATAATAGGCAGAAGTATATTCAATAATGTCATCAGTTTCATTTTTACTGAATTGTTCAAAATATAGCCCCAGCATACCTTCCTTAACCTGCATCTTATCTGCAATACTGGAATCAAAAATAACTGCTTCAACTTCTGCTTCAGCATTGCTCAGCTGAATATTATATTTGTCTTTTATTATTTTAAACAAGGAGCTATTTTCCAGTTCATTCTTTTTTAGATCTTTAAAATTATGAGCAGCTAAATAGGTGTTTTCCAGTAAAAAAGGCTTATTTTCAATTAATCTTAATCTTTCCAGTTTGAAAAGTTCTGTTTTAGAGTCTAAATTCATTTTTTTAGCAGCTTGTTTATCTCTAATTTTATTAAAAGCAAGAATCTTAGTGGTGTAACTGAGTCCCTTTTTTTCCATTTCTTTGGTAAAGCTTAAAAGTGGAGAGATGCTGTAACTCTGCTGATAGTCTGTGACAAAGGTACCACTTCCCTGTTTTCTAATTAAATAGCCGTTGTCTACCAGAATATCAACTGCTTTTTTAACAGTCATGCGGCTAATATTGTGATATTCAGCCAGTTCTCTTTCTGAGGGCAGTCTTTCTCCAACTTCAAATTCTTTATTTTTAACAGCATTTAAAATACTTTCTTTAAGCTGGTAATAAAGCGGAAGAGGACTGTTTTTATTAATTTCCTGCATAAACCTGCCTCCTTTTAAGGAATATACAACATGTGGTCTATACCAATTATACGATAAAAAATTATTATCTGCAAGTTAAAAACAGATAATAATTTTTAAATAGTTGATTTTAAAATTTAAAGATAATCCCGATCAGTGCAGAAACAGTTATGTAAATAATAGGATGTTTTTTAAATTTTCGAACTGCAGTAAAGACAATTAGCAGTAAAAGTAAAGATTTATAGTCAAAAAAATTAATTAACTTTTTATTTAACTGCAGATATTGGAGGTTTAAAATTCCACCCTGAGCCAGTTCAAAAGCTGCTGAAGCAATTAAACCAGCGACTGCAGGTCTAATTCCACTAAATGCTGATTCAACAAGGGGATGCTGATTAAATTTCTTAAAATAATGAGCAATAATAGTAATAATAATAATTGAAGGAGCTGCCAGTCCTGCTGTTGCAATAATTCCACCCGGGATACCTCCAGTATTAAAACCAATAAAAGTTGCGGTATTAATTCCAATGGCACCGGGAGTTGATTCGGAAATTGCAATCATATTTAAAAGTTCTTTGGAAGTCATCCAACTGTATTTTGTAATTAAATCCTGCAGAAAGGGCAGAGCTGCCAGTCCGCCTCCAAGGGCAAAAAGACCAACTTTAAAAAATTCCAGGAATAATCTTAGATAGACCATTATTTATCACTTCCCTGATCTTTATTTTGATAATCGTAATAGGCAGTCTCCAGATTACCTCTGAGATATTGAATTATAATACCGGCTGCTGCTGAGCCAAGAATAACAAAAACTGGGGATATCTTAAAAATTACCAGCAATAAAAAAGCTATTAAAAATATAAGCAGACTGGCTCTGGTTTTATCAGATTTTTGCCACATTTTGATTACTATATCAATTATTAAAGCAACTACAGCAATTTGAATAGCAGCAAATGCATGCTGAAAAAGATCAATTTGCTGAAAACGCTTAAAAAATGAAGCAATAAGCGTTATAATAATAAGCGAGGGCATAATAAAACCGGTAGTAGCTGCCAGTGCTCCTTTAATACCCTTAAGGCTGTAACCGGTCATGGTAGCCGTATTAACAGCTATAATACCCGGAGTGCTCTGGCCGATTGCATAATAATTATAGATATCTTCTTCGGTAATCCAGTTTAAATTATCAACCAGTTCCCGTTTGATTATTGGCAGCATGGCATAACCACCACCAAAGGTGAAAGATCCAATTTTAAAAAAAATCAAAAAGATTTTGAGTAATTTTTTCACGATTTATTCAACCTCCGGCTAATATTATAACATAATAAGAAAAAATTGGCGAAATTATATTCTTATTATGTTATTTAAAGGCGGAATAAAAAGGATAATAAAATTTTTTAGAGAATAAATATATATAGCCTTGCATTTAAGATTATATTTTTGAGGTGAAAGGAGGTTTTTCTTATGGCAGAAATCGTAGGAATTGTTGTTATAGTATGGGCTATCGTTTACTTTTTTGATAGAATGGCTCCATAAGAAAAAATTGGAGGGAGAAATGTATTTATTTCTCCCTTCTTTCCATGATTAGTCAGACATAAATTTTAAATTAGTAGAGGAGTAATAATGCCTAATTTTAAAGAAGATATCAAGATTATATTTTTACTAATTAAGAAAGATATAAAAGAATCACTGAAAAATAGAACTGCTTTAATGATTATCATGCTACCTCTTTTTGCATCACTGATGTTTTCTCTTGTTAGTTCTCAGCAGTTGGTGCGAAATTTCGAACTTGCAGTAAGTGGACCTGAAAGCGAAGAACTGGTATCATTTATTAACAGTAATTTTAAAAACTTTAAAATTGAAAAATATCCCAATATTAAGGCTGGTAAAGAGGCTACAGCGGCAGGATCTATTGATGCAGCTATAAATTATGATCCTGATCCAGAAAATATTGAAGACCGTTATCAGATATATTTAGATAGTAGAGATACAATTAATTTTTTTATTTTGAAAGAAAATATTTCTCAGTTATTATCAAGTTATCATAATCTAAATAGTGGTCCCCAATTTAACTTTAATTCTGCTTCAGAAGTAAAAGTTAGCAGTTCAATTTTACCAGTCTGGTTAACAGTTACAATTACAATGATTGGTTTAATGTTAATATCTGCTTCTTTATCGGAAGAAAAGGATAATAAAACTCTGGCCGCTTTACTGGTCACAAAAGCAAATATTTACCAGGTGATAATAGCCAAAAGTTTATTCGCCTGGATTTTAGTTTTAATAACTTCCACTTTGATGGGAGCTTTAAATGGAGTTTTAGTAATTGGGTTTAATAGATTATTATCTGCCTTTATTATTATTTCAGCTGCTTCATTTGTTTTTAGTGGTCTGGGATTAATTATTAGTCTTTTCAGTAAATCACAGTCTTCTTCGAGGTCAATTTCGACAGTTATCTATTTTCCAATTATTTTTCCTGCTCTTGTTGCTGATGTTTCTCCCTTAACACAGAGATTAGCATTATTTTTTCCAACTCATTATTTATATCAGGCTTTAGATAAAGTTCTGGTTTATGAGGGAGGCAATAGAAATCTGTCTTTAGAGTTAGCAGTTTTAATTTTATTTGCATTGATTTTTTATTTAATAATCCTTATTTATACTAGAAAGGCTGATTCTCTTGTTGAATAAAAATAATTTTTTGTTAGCAGTTATTTCTATTATTATTTTAATAAATCCAGTAGTTCAGGCTGAGGGATTCGAAAATCCGCAGGCTTTTACAGAATATATTTATAATAGTTATTCAGAAAGGGATTTTTCTGAGGTCTATAATAATTTTGCTGCAGAATTAAAAAGGATATTACCCGAAAATAAATATACAGAATTTCAACAGCAGAATTTTGAAAAATATCAATTGAAATATACAGAAATTAAAGTTTCTGCTGCCAAAGAAATAGATTTTAAGACAATTAAAGATAAATTTGATTATGCTGATGATTTTGGCAGTTATTATCAGCTTCAGGTTAGTTATTTATTAAAATTCAAACATTTTGGCAGTCGGGAAGAAAAGTCTGAGAAGAAGGTTTATATTAGAAAAATTAATGATGACTTCCAAATTTTCTGGGATTATAAAAATGCTTTGAATAATGATGAAGCAGCAGAACCGGCTGATAAAAATGAATAATCCAATTATTGAGATAAGAAATTTAGAAAAAAATTTTTCAGGTTTTAAAGCTTTAAAAGGTATTAATCTTCAAATTGATAGAGGAGAGATTATTGGGCTGCTAGGGCCTAATGGCGCCGGAAAAACAACCACCCTTAAGATATTAACCGGGCTTTTAAGTGCTGATCAGGGAAGTATAAAAATAATGGGATCATCTGTCAACAAAAAACTTCCGGGCTGGTTAAAGGCAAAAATCGGAGTTGTATTTGAAGAAAGCAATTTATATCTGAGACTTAATGCTATTGACAATCTTAAGTTATTTGCCGGAATAAATAATGTTAGCAAAGCTAGAATTGCTGAACTTTTGTCTGAATATAAGCTGCAGGATGCTGCTAAAAAAGAAGTTAGAAACTTTTCTAAGGGAATGAAAAAAAGGCTGATGATCTGCAGAGCACTGCTTGCTGAGCCAGAAATCTTAATTTTAGATGAAGCTACCGGAGGGCTTGATCCAATTTCGGCAGAAATTATTCGTAAAAAAGTTCTGAGCTTAAAAGAAGAAGGGAAAACTGTAATTTTGAGTACCCATTATCTGGAAGAAGCAGATCGGCTCTGTGATAGAGTAGCTTTTATTAATCAGGGAAAAGTACTGGCAGTTAACAGACCTTCAGCATTTAAAAATAAGCTTCAGGAAAAGTATCTGGAACTCAAATTTTTAATTGATCCAGATCTTGATTTAAAAGAAATCAAGAAGTTTTTAGAAGGTGTTTTGGCTGCTAAAGATGATTACAGTCTGCAGTCTGGAGTTTTGAATTTGAAGTTGAATTTTGACCAGCAGCTTTTTAATAAGGCAGAGAGAGTAGCTGCAAAATTTAAACTGCTCGATCTAAAGAAGGTTGAAGCAGATCTGCAGCAGGTTTTTAATAATTTTAATAATTAATTCTCGGAGGAGATAGGATGCAGAAGCTTGCACCTGATTTTGATTTTTTATTTAATAATTTAAATAAAATTGCCTATATTTTTAAAGATCCAACTCACTTTGGTTCTGTAAATCAGAAAATGGCTGATTTTTGTTCCTGTAAAGTTTCAGAACTGGAGGGGAAATCTGTATCTGTTATTTTGGATCAAAAAGAGATTGAAACAGTTAAAAGATTTAATCAAAATATTTTTAACGAAGGTCTGCGGAAAAAGGCTGAAATGGAAATTGAGATAAATAAAAAGCTTCACACAATTGAAGTAGATACAATACCTCATCATAATAATCAGGGCAAAGTTGATTATTTACTCTGCCTGGCTGAAGATATTACTGCAGAGCTGGAAAAAGAGAAAAGATTTTATAGAAACAAAAAACGATACAGAAGTATTTTTAAAAAAGCACCACTCGCTTTTGTTGTTTCTGATAGAGAAACAAACATTATTGATTGGAATGATAAGGCTGAAGACATTTTTGGCTGGAAAAAAGAAGAGGTTATTAATAAAAATTTTAATTTAATTGTAGCCGAAGATTCTTATTCTGAAATAACAGAGGTTATTGAAAATGTCTTTGAAGGGAAAAAGAGTTACAACATTAATAAAAATATAGCTAAAGATGGCAGTGAACTTTACTGTGAATGGAATACTGCCTTAATAAGAGATAAAAACGATAAAATACTGGAAATTATTTCGATTGCTCAAGATATTAGTGAGAAGATAGAAACAAAAAGAAGAATTGAAAATCAGAAAGAAGAATTAAAATATAGTGAGCTGAGAACTCAATTTTTTGCAAATATTTCGCATGAATTGAAGACTCCTCTAAATTTGATTTTCTCCAGTCTGCAGCTTTTAGATTATAAACTTAAAAATACTAATTTTGAACAGATAAATCATTTTGATAAATATCTGGCTTCAATTCGAAATAATGGATTTAGACTGTTGAGACTTGTAAATAACCTTATTGATATAACTAAAATCGATGTTAATACTTTTCAGCTTCATCGGGCCAATTTTGATGTTATAGAATTAATCAGATCGGTTGTAACAAGTACCAGAGACTATCTGGAAGCCAAAAATAGAAATTTTAGATTTGAAAGCAGTCTGGATTCGGAAGTAATAGCCTGTGACCCGTTTAATATTGAGAGAGTGATTTTGAATTTGATTTCAAATGCTGTAAAATTTACAGCAGAGGGAGACGAAATTTTATTAAGAATTGAAAAAGAAAAAGAGTGGATTAAAATTTCTTTAAGAGATACTGGAATTGGTATTAAAAAGGAAAATCAGGATATTATATTTGAACAGTTTAGACAGGTGGATCAGAGTTTTAATAAAAAAAGAGAGGGTAGTGGGATTGGTTTATCTCTAGTTAAGTCAATTGTGGAGATGCATGGTGGAAAAATAGAACTGGACAGTATTTACGGTGTTTACAGCAGATTTAGTGTTTATTTACCTGCAGAAACCATTGATGAGCGAACTCTGGCTGCAGAAAGTTATTCCGCAGACAGTCTATTAAATAAGGTAGAGTTAGAATTTAGTGATATTAATTATATTTAAAAGTAAGGAGGGGTTACCTTGTCAGTTCCCAGAAAATTTGGCATTAGAATTTTACTGCTTATTTTATCAATTTTTATTCTGAGCAGTACAGCAGCAGCTCAAAATACAATTTATTTTAATAGCAAAGATATTACTTCGGAAATAGAAACGGTAAGCCGGGAAGGGGAACTGCTGATTAAGGCAAGGGACCTGGCAGAATTACTGGATGCTGATTTAACCTGGAGACCAGCTCTTAAATCACTGGAAATGAAGTCCCAGAATGTTACAATTAAAATCATGGCCAATAGTCGATATATTCAGATAGGTAATGATGCTTTAAAAACTAGAGCTGGTCTGCAGCTGGTAGATAATCAGGCATATATTCCGCTGGCAAAATCGATAGAGGCATTTGGATATCTGCTTGAATATCAGCGCGATAATGAGGAGCTGTATATTTTTCAGCCAGAAACAACAATTAACAATGTATCCTGGCAGGAAGATGGTAATCAACTTCAGATTAAAATGGATGAGATTACACCTTATAGAATTTTACATAGTGAAGATGGTAGAGAAATTACTATAGAGATTGATAAGGCAGTAATTGATCAGGAGTTTAGTGATAATATTTCAAATAATAACTATTATTTGCGTGTTGTTAATGTTCCGGATAGAGCTTTATTAAGGTTAATTATTAAAAGTAGAACTCCGATTCCCTTTCAGATTGATGGGGGAGTTTATGAGTATGAAGATTCACTGGTCCTCAGTTTCCTGCCTCAGCTTAAAGATATAAGGATTGATAAAAATAACATTTTGAAAGTTGAAGCTACCGGTGAAATTCCTGATGCAAAAACTAAATATATCTCTGAAAGCAAAAAAATGATTATTGATATACCGTCTGTAGTTATTGGTAATTTTGATCTGGATATAGAAAATCATCCTCTGATTAAGGACATTAAGGTTACCCAGCATGATCTGGACCCGGTAATTTTAAGGATAGAAGCCACAATGGTAAATGGGGATATATTTAAGCCGTTAAAAAGAGAAAAAAATAGTCTGCTGGCATTTAAGCCAGGACAGCGTTCGGAGATTACAAATCTTGATTATGCAGCGGGAAGTTTTAGTTTTGATTCTTCTTCTGCCTTAAATCCTGAACTATTTTTGCTGGAAACCCCTCCAAGACTGGTTATGAATCTCTATCATGTTAATCGTGGAGCCGGGATTCTTGATAAAATAGAGGTTAATAATTCTCTGATTAAAAATTTAAGGACAGCAAGATTTGATGAACAGACTGTTAGAATAGTTGCCGACCTAAAAGAGCTTACTGGCTATGATTGGGTAGAAGAAGAGAAAAATGGTATCTATCATTACACAGTTAATTTAAAAAATAAGTTTGCAGAAATCAGGACAGAGGATAATGATAAATATCAATATCTTGACATTTTAATGGACAGCAGAGCTGAATATGAGGTTAAGAAGTTTAATTATCCGCACCGAATAGTAGTTGATTTTAAAAATACTTTAAATAACCTGGATGAATTTAAGACCATTGAAAAGACTTCTTTAATAAAAGATATTAGAAGTAGTAATTATCAACTGGAGGGAGAAGAAGTCACCCGATTGGTTTTTGAATTAAATGATTATTACAGCCATCGAGTTGAGACATATCAGGATAAACATGGGATTAAAATTGCTCTAGCTAAGGATTATTTAAATAAGCAAATGAAAGAAGATAGAGAAATTGAAAGTCATCTGATAGTAGTTGATGCAGGGCATGGAGGTTTTGACCCGGGTGCTATAGGAATGACAGGTCTGGAAGAAAAAGTTTCTAATTTAGCAATTGCCAGAGAAATTGCCAGTCAATTAGCTGATAAAGATCAGACAGTGCTTTTAACTAGAAATTCTGATCGTTTCCATTCACTGCAGCAGCGAGTCAAGTTTGCTAATGCCAGAAATGCAGATTTATTTGTCAGTATTCATGCTAATTCCTTTAATAATCCTCAAACAGGTGGAGTAGAGACTTATTATAATCAGCATGAAAATAATCAGAATAGATTTCTTGCTGAAAAAATACATGATAAACTGGGGAGAGGTCTTGGAATTTATGATCGAGGAATCAAGGAAAGTAATTTTTATGTTATAAAATATACAAAAATGCCTTCTGCTCTGATAGAAGTTGCATTTGTAAGTAATCCTGGAGAAGAAAAAATGCTTCAATCATCCAAATTCCAGAAAAAAGCCGCATCTCTGATTACGGAAGGGATTCTTGATTACCTGGAAGAGAATGGGGGAAAATAATATGGCTGTTAAAAAGATTAAATTAAGTCCTGAGCAAAAAAGAAAAATGCTGCTTGTTTTGAGAGTTTTACTGTTGACAGCAGCAGTACTTTATTTACTTTTCCTCTTCTATAATAATTATTTTTTGGATGATAAAATCAAAGTTTATTTTTCTACCGAAAATGCAAATTATTTGAAATCAGAAAAGAGGACTATTAATCAGGAAAGCGACTTATATTTTCAGATATTTGATGAACTCAAATCTGGACCGGAAAGTAGTGGACTTACTGCAACAATTCCAGCAGGCAGTCAACTGCTGGATTACCAAATTGAAGATAAAATGATAATTTTAAATTTCAATCAGGCTTTTAGAGATAATCACTGGGGTGGTAGCACAGGAGAATTACTGACAATTTACTCTATCGTGAATTCTTATACCTCGCTGGAAGAAATTCAAACTGTCCGGATATTGATTGAAGGAAAAGAGGTAGAAAGTTTGGTTGGTCATCTTGACTTAACACAACCCTTGATGTACAATCAAAAACTAACTGAGGGAAGTTAACTAAATTAATAGGAGTTGGTTTTGTTGGAAGATTCAAAGAGAGCAATTGGGTTACTGGATTCAGGTGTTGGAGGCCTGACGGTTGCTCGCGAAATTTTTAAGCTGCTGCCAGAAGAAGATATTATTTATTATGGAGATACTCTACATCTTCCTTACGGCCCCAAAGATTTAGATTTAGTCAGGGAGTATGTAGAAAAGATAATAAATTATTTAATCTATAAAAAAAAGGTTAAAGCAGTTGTTATAGCCTGTAATACAGCTACATCTGCCGCTCTTGACTATGTTCAAAATAAATTTGAGATACCTATTTTTGGAATGATTAAAAGTGCGGCTGCTAAAGCAGTAAAAATAAGTAATAGACAAAAAATTGCAGTTATTGGTACAGAGGGAACAGTTAATAGTCTAGCTTATCAGAATGCAATTTTGAAATTTAATAGTAGAGCTGATCTTTATGCGGAAGCCTGTCCCAAATTTGTTGAGCTGGTTGAGGAAGGAAAGTTTGATGGAGCTGAGGTTGAGCGAACTGCTCAAAATTATCTTTTGCCTTTAAAAGAAGCGAAAGTTGATTCTTTAATTTTAGGCTGCACACATTTTCCGTATTTGAGTCCTTTGTTAGCCGAGATAATGGGGGATGATGTTACGCTAATTAACCCCGCTCATGAGATGGCAGTTGAAGTTAAAGACACTTTGACAAAAATTGAACTTTTAAAAAAAGATATAACAGGAAATGCTGAGCATAAATTTATTGTAAGTGATAAGAGCCGGATATCCAGACGTTTTCTGGAACATGGACGCAGGTTTTTAGGTTTAGAAGTTTTAAATTTTAAAGAAGAAAATATATTTAGTTAAGAATTAAACTGGGAGGAAATTTTATAATGCGTAATGATGGAAGAAAAGTAGATCAATTAAGAGAAGTAGAAATAACAAGGAATTATACAAAATATGCTGAGGGCTCTGTTTTAGTTGAGACTGGTGACACTATGGTTTTATGTAATGTGTCTATAGAAGATAGTGTTCCTTACTTTTTAAGAGGCCAGAATAAAGGCTGGTTAACTGCTGAATATTCTTTATTACCCCGGGCAACTCAGGATCGAAATATTAGAGAAGCAGCTAAAAGAAAATTGAGTGGCAGAACTCAGGAGATTCAGAGACTGATTGGTAGAAGTTTACGGGCGATTATTGATTTAGACAAAATGGGTGAGCGTACAATCTGGGTTGACTGTGATGTGCTGCAGGCTGATGGCGGTACCAGAACTGCTTCAATCACCGGTGCTTATGTGGCTCTTGTAGATGCAATTAATTATTTGCTTAATGAGGGTAAATTGGACGAAAATCCTCTGCAGGGGTTTATGGCAGCAACCAGTGTTGGGATTGTTAATGGAACTCCAATGCTCGATTTATGTTATGAAGAAGACTTTAAAGCTCAGGTTGATATGAATATTGCTATGACTGAAGCGGGAGAAATCATTGAAATTCAGGGTACAGCAGAAGAACATCCCTTTAGTAGAGAAGAGTTGGATCAGTTATATGACCTGGCAGAAAAAGGTATCTTAGAGTTAATAGAAGAACAAAAACTCTCACTGGTTGGTGAGTAAAATGAGAAAAATAATTATTGGTAGTGGTAATCAGCATAAGATAGAGGAGATCAAGGCTTTTTTCGCTGAACTGGATTTTGATTTTGAAGGCCTTGATCCAGAACTGGAACTGCCTGATGTTATAGAAGATGGTAAGAGTTATAAAGAAAATGCTCTGAAAAAAGCAAGGCAGCGTGCTAAAGAATTAAATGAGATTGTACTTGCAGATGATTCTGGTCTTTCAGTAGACTATCTGGATGGAGCACCTGGAATTTATTCGGCTCGTTTTGGGGGAGAAGATTTAAATGACCGAGATAAGTATTTGAAAATATTAGAGATATTAAAAGGACAGCCTGAGTCCAATCGCAAGGCAGCTTTTGTTTCAGTTATTGCTCTGGTAGATCCTTTTAAAAATATAGAAATTACTGCTGAAGGAAGATGTGAGGGACTGATTGCTGAAGAGCCTGCTGGGGAAAATGGCTTTGGCTATGATCCTATCTTTTATTTACCTGAATATAAGAAGACAATGGCCCAGATTAGCCAGGAAGAAAAGAATAAAATTAGCCATCGAGGTAGGGCTTTAATTAAAATGAAAAGGAAAATAAAAGAGAGCTATAATTAATAAAAAGCAGCATTTAGCATTTAATTTAATCTGAACATCAATAAATGCCGTTTTCCTCTTTGACCGAAAGCGGCATTTACTATATACTATTAATTGTCGTCGCGAAAAAAGTTATTAATTTTTGCGGCACAAAACACGTCGGAGCGTGGCGCAGTTTGGTAGCGCACCTGCTTTGGGAGCAGGGGGTCGAAGGTTCAAATCCTTTCGCTCCGACCATTTTAGATTATAGCAAGTTTTTAAGCGGGAGTAGCTCAGTTGGCTAGAGCATCAGCCTTCCAAGCTGAGGGTCGCGAGTTCGAGTCTCGTTTCCCGCTCCATTTTATGCGCCCGTAGCTCAGCCCGGATAGAGCAACGGACTTCTAATCCGTAGGCCACAGGTTCGAATCCTGTCGGGCGCGCCATTTTCAAATTAAACAACCTAATATGGTGGATGTAGCTCAGTTGGCTAGAGCGCGGGATTGTGGCTCCCGAGGCCGTGGGTTCAAGCCCCATCATCCACCCCATTTAATACATCTATCTAAGATGTATTTTTTTTATGCAAAATTTTATAATTCAATTATTAATAGATTTTTAAATACTGTTTTAAAAATAATAAATTTATTTCTTATCAATAATCTTGACTAATAACTTTTAGAAAGGATATAATTAATATTAGGTTATGATTTAATTAATTGAAATTCTATGCTATAATATACTCACTCTGTCCTGACTTTGAGTCAAAAAAACAAGTGGAGGTTAATAAGAGTGGCAAAACAAACAAAAAAATCGCTGAAAAGGCGTAATACAATTTTAAATGAGGCCGAAAAACTATTTATTGAAGAGGGATTTGAAAAAACTACTGTTAAAGATATAGCTGCTCGAGCAGGTGTAGCTAAGGGGACTTTTTATTACTATTTTGATACAAAGGAAGATATTATTTCTTCTCTTTTAGAAAAAAGATATAGAAAGACAGAAAAAAAGGCAAGACATGTTTTAGAAAACAAAAAAATGTCTTCTTTAGAAAAACTGGAAAAGGTTATTTTGCGCCTTATTTTTAGCAGACGTGGTAATTTTAAAGTTTATGAATTCTTTAAAATTGATGAAAATGCTAAATTTATGAAAGAGAGGAATAAGGAGTTCTGGAATAAGTTTATGCCTATTTTTACAGCCATTGTAAAAGAAGGGGTTGAAAGAGGGGAATTTGAAACTGAATACCCGGAAGAGATAACCGAAATTTTGTTTATGGGTATCGATAATTTTTTGCATCGACATTATGCTAAATTTACAACCGAAGAAATGTATGTTGATAAATTTGCAGCAGTAGAAGAGTTATTAAACCGAACCTTAAATGTAAAAGGTAGAAAAGTTGATCTATCTTTAATGAAACCTGAAAAATCTTAGTTGGATTATAAATATAATTCACTTTTCTCACTTTTTAACTAAAACTGGTGGTGTAAATATGAAAAAGAATTTTAATAATGATGATTTACTTGCTTTTCTGGGTCGTCTTGCTACTAAATGGGGTACTGGCCATGAAAGTGTGAGTAAAATTCTTGATAAGAGTAGAGATTTTATTGAAAAGAAAAATTATAAGCTGCCTTTTATAGATAAGGTAACAGAACTGCTGGAAATGTTAAGTGAGTATTCAAAAGGCAACTTTAAGCTCAATGAAGCAGCCGTAGGTTGGATTGTAGCTACACTGGCCTATTTAATTTTACCAACAGATTTAATTCCTGATTTTTTGCCGGGAGTTGGTCTGACTGATGATGCAGCAGCATTTATCCTTGCTTTTAGGCAGCTCTCACAGGAGTTAGAACATTTTCGTAGGTGGAAAGAACTTGAGTCTAATACCGTTGAGATAGATAAAGAATAAATTATTTTGGTGATTCACTGGAAATTTTCTTTGATTTATTATATAATTGAAAAGATGAAAATTTTGCTGTCGGGATTCTAATTCAATTTATAAATTAAATTAGAAGAATTAAATGATAATTTTTAAAAAATCCTTGACAAGAGCAAAAAGCTATGCTAACATTATATGTGCTTTTTGTGAAAAAGAAAAAAGAAGTTTTCACTCACAGCATTATTTACTATGCGAAAGTGGCGGAATTGGCAGACGCGCTAGATTTAGGATCTAGTGGGCAATCCCCGTGTGGGTTCGAGTCCCACCTTTCGCACCATTTAATAATTCTGTCATTGACCCCCGATATTGGCCCGGTGCCAGATCGGGGATTATTAACATATAGAGAGTTTTTTAAAGTTTTATTTAAATATCAGTTAGGAGGAATATTAATGGAAGTAAAAAAGGAAGTATTGGAAGGTAATAAAGTTAAGCTGGAAGTTGAAATAGAAAGTGATCGGGTAGATGAAGCATTAGAGCAGGCTTATCGTCAGGTGGTTAAGGATGTAGAAATTCCTGGATTTAGAAAAGGGAAAGCTCCTCGCAAGATAATTGAACAGAGATTTGGCGAAGAGGTTCTACACAAAGATGCACTCGATATTCTGATCCCAAAGGGATACAGCGAAGCTGTAGAAGAAGCTGATATTGAGCCCATTGATCAGCCAGATATAGAAGATTTTTATATTTCAAAAGGAGAGCCTGCTACTTTTACTGCAATTGTAGAGGTTAAGCCTGAAGTTGAACTGGGTGACTACAAAGGTTTAGGTATTGAAAAAGAAGATACTGCAGTCAAAGACGAGGAGATTGTTCAGCGTCTGGAAAAAATGCAGGATGAGCACAGTCAGCTGGTTACTGCCGAGCGCGAAGAACTGCAGGAAGGCGATTTTGCAATTATTGACTTTACCGGTTATGTAGATGGAGAGGAATTCCCGGGTGGTTCTGCCGAAGAATACAGCTTAGAAATAGGGTCCGGAAGCTTTATTCCCGGTTTTGAAGAGCAGTTAATTGGAATGAAGGTTGGAGAAGAAAAATCTGTAGAAGTAACATTCCCGGAAGATTATCATGCAGATGACCTTGCAGGTGCAGATGCTTCTTTTGATGTACTTCTTAAAGAAATTAAAGTTAAAGAAAGACCAGAACTAGATGATGATTTTGCTAAAGAAGCAAGTGATTTTGAAACAATGGAAGAACTAAGAGTTAGTATTGAAGAAGAATTAGCTGAACAGAAAGAAAATTCAGCTGAAAATAACTTTAGAGAAGAACTGATAAAAAAGGCAAGTGAAAATGCTGAAGTTAATATGACTGATACTCTTGTAGATGAGCAGCTTGACCAGATGTTCCAGCGTTTATCTCAGTCTATTTCCCAGCAGGGTATGGATGTAGAAGATTACCTGGGCTATATGGGTATGGACGAAGAAGGCTGGAGAGAACAGAACAAAGAAACTGCATCAGAGCGGGCA
Source organism: Halanaerobium sp. ST460_2HS_T2 (assembly GCF_003337665.1). Taxonomy (NCBI): domain Bacteria; kingdom Bacillati; phylum Bacillota; class Clostridia; order Halanaerobiales; family Halanaerobiaceae; genus Halanaerobium; species Halanaerobium sp. ST460_2HS_T2. The sequence continues at coordinate 29,124 of NZ_QPJF01000008.1, read as the reverse complement.
AAAGAACTGCTGGTACTGGAAGCTATTGCTGAAGTAGAAGATATTGAAGTTACAGATGAAGAAATTGAAGAAGAGGTAAATGAGATTGCAGAAATGCATGATCAGGATCCAGAACAGATTAAAGCTATTTTGCAGATGCAGGGACAGCTTTCACAGCTTACAGAAGATATTAGAAGACAAAAAACCATTGATTTCTTAATTGAAAATAATTAAATTTTGATTAGATTGTTAAATAATAACTGTTTTTCATCATTAAATCAGATATAATTATATATAGGTATCAGGTGTAAAATTTAGAGAATACCCTGTGCCAAAAAATAAAGGGAGGTTTTAAACGATGAGCCTTATTCCAATGGTAGTTGAACAGACAAATCGTGGGGAAAGATCATATGATATTTATTCCCGACTTTTAAAAGATAGAATTGTATTTCTGGGTTCTCCAGTAACAGATGATGTTGCGAATACTGTTATTGCTCAACTGCTCTTTTTAGAAGCAGATAATCCGGATAAAGATATTTATCTATATATTAACAGTCCGGGTGGCTCAGTAACTGCTGCTCTGGCAATGTATGATACAATGCAGTATATTAAGCCTGATGTAGTTACAATTGGTATGGGACAGGCTGCTAGTGCCGGTGCACTGCTGCTTGCTGCTGGTGCAGAAGGGAAGCGTTATGCTCTTCCATATGCAAGAGTGATGATTCATCAGCCAGCCGGTGGAGCTCAGGGTAAGGCGACTGAAGCTGAAATCCATATTAAAGAGTTAATGAGGATTAGAGAATTATTAAATGATATTCTCAGCAAACACACAGGTCAGGATTCAGAGAAAATTGCTCAGGATGTAGAAAAAGATTATTTTATGACTGCAGAAGAAGCTGTAGATTATGGAATAATTGATGAAGTAATTACCCGAAATGAATTAAAAGAAAAGTAATTTAGCCCAAGAGGTGATATAATGTTCAAATTTGGCGATCACGATCACGAAGATGGGGAGCTAAAATGTTCCTTCTGTGGTAAGAGCCAGGACCAGGTCAAGAAGCTTGTTGCCGGTCCAGGAGTCTATATTTGTGATGAATGTATAGAACTCTGTAATGAAATTGTAGAAGAAGAATTGGATGAGGAACTGGAACTTGAATTTGAAAGTGTTCCCAAACCAAAACAAATAAAAGAATATTTAGATCAATATGTAATTGGTCAGGAAAGAGCAAAAAAATCACTGTCAGTTGCTGTTTATAATCATTATAAACGAGTTAACTCCAATATGATGGTTGATGATGTTGAGTTGCAGAAGAGTAATATTATGATGGTAGGTCCTACCGGTTGTGGTAAGACTCTGATGGCTCAAACTCTGGCCAAGATTATAGATGTACCAATTGCAATAACAGATGCTACATCATTAACAGAAGCTGGTTATGTAGGAGAAGATGTGGAAAATATTCTGCTTAAACTGATTCAGGCTGCTGATTATGATGTAGAAAAAGCAGAAAAAGGTATAATTTATGTGGATGAAATTGATAAAATTGCCCGTAAATCAGAAAATACATCAATTACCAGAGATGTATCTGGGGAAGGTGTACAGCAGGCACTGCTTAAGATTATAGAGGGTACTGTTGCCAGTGTTCCACCCCAGGGTGGAAGAAAGCATCCTCATCAGGAATTTATTCAGATAGATACAACCAATATTCTCTTTATTGCTGGTGGAGCCTTTGATGGTCTGGAAAAGTTAATTGATTCCCGGATTAGCGAAAAGGTAATGGGTTTTGGAGCTGATATCAAGACTAAAGAAGAGGATAAGAATATAGGGGATACTTTAAAGCATATCCAGCCTCAGGATTTACTGCACTATGGTTTAATTCCAGAATTTATTGGTAGAATGCCAGTTCAGGTTACTTTAGATCAGCTTGAGGAAGAAGATATGGTTCGAATTATGAAAGAACCGCGTAATGCTTTAGTAAAACAGTATGAGAAGTTTTTTGCTATGGATGATATAGAATTAGAGTTTACTGATGAAGCTTTAAAAGCTATTGCAGCAAAAGCATTAGAACGTGATACAGGTGCTCGTGGTCTGAGATCAGTTGTAGAAAATGCTGTTTTAGATATCATGTATGATTTACCTTCAAGGCCTGAAATTAGAAAGTGTATTATTACTAAGGAAGTTATAGAAGAAAATGCTGATCCTATTCTAGAAATTGAAGAACAGAGACTAGAAGAGGAAGAAAGCGCTTAACAGCTAAGGATTAAATAAGGTAAAATGTTTAAAAATTTTAAGCTGTAAGAGATTATTTAGAGATAATATTACTCCTGATGAGTGAGTGGTATTATCTCTTTCGTTTTTTTGATTAATTTTGGAGGGGAAAACTTAAGAATCCAGAATTATTAAAGTAGAATAATTAATTTAAGAATTTGTTTATCTAAATATAATTGATAGAGGTGAAAATTAATGTCTGAAGATAATGAAGTTAAAGAAGTGATGGAACTCCCTCTACTTGCGTCCCGGGGTGTGATTGTTTTTCCACATATGGTGATTCCTCTTCTGGTTGGCAGAGATAAATCTATAGCTGCTCTGGAGGAAGCGATGATGGAGGAAAAGAAAATTATTATAGCTGCACAAAAGGATGAAACAATAGAGGAGCCTGAAATAGATGATATTTATCAGTTTGGAACTATTGCCGAGGTAAAACAGCTGGTTAAACTTCCGAATGGTATGATTAAAGTTGTAGTCGAAGGTTTGGAAAGAGCTGAGGTCATTGAATATATTGATACAGAAGAATATTTTCTGGTTGAAGCAGAAAGCTGTCCTGAAGAAAAAGTTGAAGTAACTACAGATGTTAAGGCTTTAATGCGGACTGTAGTTAAGGAGTTTGAAGAATATATTAAATATAATCGTAATTTGCCTGCGGAAACAATTATGTCAGCCAGCAATATTGAAGAACCAGGTCGACTGGCGGATGTTATATCATCACAGGTGGAATTGAAATATCAGCAGTTACAGGAATTACTGGAAGCAACTGATATAATTCAGCGTCTGGAAAAAATGCTGAGTTTGCTGCAGGATGAAATTGAAGTTTTAAAAATTGAACAGGATATAAATAAACGAGTAAAAAAGAAAGTTGAAAAAAACCAAAAAGAATATTATTTAAGAGAAAAAATGAAGGTTATTCAGGATGAACTAGATCAGGACAAAAGTTCAACTGATGAGATTGATGAGTACTATCAAAAATTGGAAGAGGCAGATTTGCCAGAGAATGTAGCTGAAAAGGTTGAAGAGGAGATTGAAAAACTTGATCGAACTCCTAATATGTCACCCGAAGCTACAGTAATTCGCAACTATCTTGATTGTGTTTTAGATCTTCCCTGGAATAAAGAAAAAGATGAGGAAATTGACATACAAAGTTCTGAGCAGATTTTAGAAGCAGATCACTATGGATTAAAAGATGTTAAGGAGAGAATTTTAGAATATCTGGCTGTTCGCAAAATGGCACCAGCTAAGAAAAGTCCTATTCTTTGTCTTGTAGGTGCCCCGGGTGTTGGTAAAACTTCTCTTGGTCGTTCAATTGCCAGAGCACTGGACAGAGACTTTGTCCGTCTTTCTCTGGGTGGAGTACGAGATGAGGCAGAAATTAGAGGGCACCGCAGAACTTACATTGGTTCCAGACCCGGCAGGATTATAAATGCTATGCGGGATGCCGGCAGCAAAAACCCGGTCTTTTTACTGGATGAAGTTGATAAAATGAGCTCCGATTTTAGAGGAGATCCAGCGTCTGCTTTACTTGAAGTTTTAGACCCAGAGCAGAATAAAGAGTTTGGTGATCATTATCTTGAAGTTCCATTTGATCTTTCCCAGGTTCTTTTTGTTACAACAGCTAATGTAGCTCATACAATACCAGCGCCTCTTCTTGATCGGATGGAATTAATTGAAATCCCAGGTTATACTGAAGATGAGAAATTAAAAATTGCAGAAGGTCATCTTTTACCGAAGATATATGAAGATCATGGTTTAAAAGAAGATCAGATTAACATTTCTTCTAATGCTATTCTAAAGGTTATCAGGGAATATACCCGAGAAGCAGGTGTAAGAAATCTAGAAAGAAAGCTTGCTGCTATAGCACGTAAAGTGGCTAAAGAATTTGTGGAAGGTAGAGATCATAAAGCTCTAGTTGCAGTCAATAGTGTGGAAAAATATCTGGGACTGGCAGATTATGAACATCAGGAAAGTGATCTTGAAGACAGAATTGGTGTGGCTACAGGTCTTGCTTATAATCAGGCAGGAGGAGATATTCTGGATATAGAAGTGGCAGTAGTTCCTGGTAAAGGAGAGTTAACTCTTACCGGTTCTTTAGGAGATGTAATGAAAGAATCTGCGCAGGCAGCTTTGAGTTATGTACGCTCTAAACAGAATGACTTAAACTTAAGTGATGGGTTTTATAAAAAATATGATATTCATATTCATGTACCTCAGGGTGCTGTTCCTAAAGATGGACCTTCAGCAGGGATTACAATTGCAATTGCTTTAGCCTCTGCTTTAACAGGTCGCAAAGTACGTGGAGATTATGCAATGACTGGAGAAATTTCCTTAAGAGGTAGAGTGCTGCCGATTGGTGGTTTAAAAACTAAAATTCTTGCCGGAAGAAGAGCGGGGATAAATAACTTTATTTTACCAAAGAAAAATGAAAATAAATTTAAAGAAATTGAAAAAGAAATTACCAGAGGCTTAAATGTAACATTTGTCTCTCACATGGATGAGGTAATGGATATTTTATTGCTAGAGGATGAAAATCATGCAGATTAGTAATGCCGAATTTTATAAAAGTGTATATAAATATGAAGACTGCCCCAGGCTGCAGCAGCCTGAGGTAGCCTTTAGTGGTCGCTCAAATGTTGGAAAATCATCATTGATAAATAGAATTACCAGACAGAAAAAACTGGCGAGAACAAGTAATACTCCTGGAAGAACCCAATCTCTTAATTATTTTAATATTGATGATAAGTTTTATCTGGTAGATTTGCCTGGTTATGGTTTTGCCAATGTACCGCAAAAAGTAAAAGATGACTGGGCAGAACTAATAGATACTTACTTAAATTACAGAGAAAATTTAATTGGAGTTGTTCAGATTATTGACTCTCGTCATAAACCAACCAAAGATGATAAAATGATGGTCGAATGGCTGCAGGCCAGTGGTTTAAGTTATCTAATTGTTGCTACAAAGGTAGATAAGATATCTAATAATAAAAAAGCAAAACAGAAAAAATTAATTTATAAAGAATTAAGTTTAACCAGAGAAGATAATTTTACATTTTTTTCTGCTCAGAGTGGGGAAGGAAGTAAGGATGTCTATGAATATCTTGATTTTTTAATGCAGCTGGCAAAAGATAGGGGTTAAAAATGGATTATAGTTATACCACATATTTTGCTGAAATTTATGATGATGTAATGAAAAATGTTCCTTATAAATACTGGTTCAGGTATTTAAAGGACCTTTTAAAATATTATAAACTAAAGCCAAATTCAGTTCTAGAACTAGCTTCTGGAACTTCTAATATGACTTTGAAAATAATAAATTTGCAGTCAGTTAAGAGAGTCACTGCACTTGACTTATCTGCAGCAATGCTTGCCAGAGCTGCAGAAAAATTAGAAACTGAATTATTTAATTCCCGTAAATTTATTAATTATTCTATTGAGGAAAATAACTCAACCTATCATTTGCAGCAAAACAGTAAGAACTTAACAGTTAATTTTAAGGAACAGAATATGACTGATTTTTATTTTGAAAACAAATTTAATTTAATAGTTTCTTTTTTTGATAGTTTAAATTATTTAACTGATCTGAATCAACTTCAGAGTTGTTTTGAGAGTGCAGCAGCTTCCTTAACTGAGAATGGATTATTTATTTTTGATATGAACTCAATTGGCAGAATTAAAACTATTGAGGAAAAATCATTTGTAATCGAAGGGGATAGTTATCAGTGTTTTTGGGAGGATATTGTTAAAGCAAAAGAAAATTTATGGCAGGTTAAGCTCAAAATATGTCCTGATAATGATCAACTTCCTTGTTTTGAGGAGACACATAGTGAACGGGGATATCAGATTGATACTATTGTCAGATTACTTAAAAAAAGTGGTTTTAAAGCGGTCGATGTTTACAATGCTTTTAGTTTGGCCAGCGGTAAAAATAATTCTGATCGCCTTTATTTTGCAGCTTCGCTAAATGAAAAGAGGCTAGAGCAAAATCAGGGCCAATTAAAAAAATTATATTATGGAACCAAAAATAGAATAGATTACTTTTTTGCTATCCTAATTTTTAAATTAATAGTCTATTAATTTATTTTATTTTTTTAACTACTTTTCTCAGATCCTGATCCTTATCTTTTGGTCTGCTCCAGATTTTACTTTTCAGCCAGGGTAGAACATAATAATCCAGGCCGAAGGAACGTCCCGAACCGATTAAAGCAATTGAGGCAAAGAGGAACCAGAAAAGAGGACTAAAGTGTCCAGGCCAGTCACTGGACCAGTGAGCATACTGACCGGCAAGTAAAAAGTTAACTGAAAAACCGGCAGAACCCAGGGCACCCAGGCTTGCAAATAAACCAAAGATTAAGGAAAGTCCGATTCCTATCATACTTAAAGTAACTACAGTTTGGAAGAAAAGTGGAAACTTAAAAATAATAGCTTCATTTAACCAGACATACCATCCAACTGCATAGTCACCAATTGGAGATGCTGAAGCTCCAGAAACTAAATAATCCGGTGCTGTTAACCAGCCATCTCTAACTTTAGTATAACCCTCATAAAGCCACATAATTCCAACAAAGACACGTAAAAGGACCAGCCAGAGCGACCTCGAAGTTTCACTAACAAAGCCAAATAATTGTGGTAGTAATCCTTTATGAGAAGCCTGTTCTTTCATATATTCAGTAATCATACTGTATGTTTCTTTTAAACCACCAATTTCAAAACGGTAGAACATATTAACAGAGTGTTTCATAAACATAGCTGGAATTCCTGTCAAAGATAGGCCCATTACTTCAGCTACAGCATAACTGCTTCCAACTGAAACCATAACTCCGTGTAAATTTGGCTCAAGTTCTTCTTTAGACCCTCCCTTAATTTCAGCGATAATATTTTTAGCTGCACATTCACCTGTTTGCTGAGCAGACTCAACTAAGGCAGGAAGGATCTGATCATTTTTCCAGGGAGCTGCTGCGTTGTCACCAATAGCATAAACATTGGAATAATCTGCTGTCTGCAGATATTTATTTACCTTTATTCTATTTGCACGATCAGTAGCAAGACCAGAATTTGCAGCGAAATCAGCTGCCTGCACCCCACAGGTCCAGATGATGGTTCGAGCTTCGACTTCCATTCCATCATTTAAAACCAGTTTGTTTTCTTCAATTCTATCAACAAACTCACCGGTCTTAACATTTACTCCTTTTTTTCTCATATAATTACTTGCTTTTTTAACCAGTTCATCACTGAGATTAGGAAGTATTTGATCAAGGCCTTCAAAGTTATAAATCTCCATTTCATCGCGTGGGATATTATATTCTTTGCTGTAATCATCAAGCCATTCAATTAATTCACCAACCATTTCAACTCCGGTAAAACCTCCACCAGCAACTGCAAAGGAAAGCAGTTCCTTTCTTTCGGCTGGATCATCTGTCATTCTTGCTTCCTGCAGACAATTTTCAATGTGTTTTCTGATAGACTTAGAATCATCCATTGACCAGAGTGTAAAGGCGTGTTCGGCTACACCTTCAACTCCACAGTAGCTCGGCTTGCTGCCGGCACCCATAATCAAATAATCATAGCTGTATTGATGATCATCAGAACTTAAAATTTGATTTTCGAAATCAATATTGTTGATCTCGTCTTTAACTACATTTACCCTTGTTGAAGAAAAGATCCTTTCTAAATCAATTTCAAGTGCATCTTCTTCAATCCTTTTGCCTGCCACCTCATGTAATTCTGTTAACAGGGTATGATAAGAATTCCTGTCAATGAGAGTAATTGTAGAGTCAGGATGTTTTTTTAATTTCTTATGGAGAGTCTGAGCAGCAGTAACTCCACCATATCCTGCTCCAAGTACTATAATATTATTACTCAATTTTTTTTACCTCCCTTAGATATTTTTATTTTTTTTTACTTTTATTAAAGCTTTCCTTCATGACTATTTTATATTAGAATTAAATTTATAATTTCACATGCTTTATAAAAGTAAGTCATGAGTTATTTTTTTCACACTATAATTATAGCACAATAAAAATAAATTGCAAATTTCTTAGTGATTTACTCAGAATAGTAATTTAGCCAGAATAATCATTTGCAAAGTTAAGCATTTATGATAAAATGTAAGTGATTTACCCGGGATTATTAAATTTTATATAATTTTTTGTAAAATTAATTTAATTGAAAAATGGATTTAATAAAAATAGGAAGTGATAATTTGTTAAAAAATAAAAAGATAATTTTAATTACAATAATTGCAGTCATATTATTAACCTTAACTGGCTGTAGTAATAAGGAAGAAAAAATACCTCAGGCAGATGACAGTGCCTTTTTAATGGATACTTTAGTCCAGATGCGAGCTCATGGAGAAAATGCTGAAAAAGCAGTTGAAGCAAGCATGGAGAGAATAAGAGAACTTGAAAATTTAATGAGTAAAACCATCGAAACAAGTGATATTTATAAATTAAACAACAGCCCAGAAATGAAAATTGATATTAATCAGGAATCTATGAAAGTTTTAAAAAAGGCTGTTAATTATGCTGAGCAAACTGATGGAAATTTTGACCCTACTATTGGAGCCTTAGTTGAGCTCTGGGGGATTGGAACTAAAAATCCAGAAGTTCCTTCAGAATCAGAAATTAAGCGGGCTTTGTCAAATACAGGTTATCAATATCTAAAATTATATGATAGTTCGGCAGAAATTACCAGACCGGGTGTGAAAGTTGATCTGGGAGGTATAGCTAAAGGATTTGCAGCTGAAGAAGTAAAAAAAGTTGTTGAAAACTATGGTATTGAACATGCTTTTGTGAATTTAGGTGGAAACGTGCTGGTTATTGGTGATAAAGTTGATGGGACTCCCTGGAAAATTGGGATTCAGGATCCCAGAAAAGATCGAGGAAATGTGATGGCCATTGTTGATGCTGTCGATAAGACCATTGTTACTTCTGGAAATTATGAAAGATATTTTGAGAAGGATGGGAAAATTTATCATCATATTATAGATCCTAAAACTGGCTATCCTGCTGAGAATAATCTTTTAAGTGTTAGTATAATCAGTGAAAATTCTTTTGATGCAGATGCCCTTTCTACAGCTGTTTACGTAATGGGCCTCAAAAAAGGAATGAAATTTATTGAAAATATGGAAGATGTTAATGTTATGATTATCACAGAGGATCTTGATGTTTACATTTCATCAGGTCTAAAAGATATTGTTGAAATAAAGGATTCAGATTTTAATTTAATTGAAGGTGAAAACTTTGCTGATTGAAGATAAATTATACCGGAAAATTTGTTCTGAAATAAATGAAAATATTTTAAAAATAACAAAATCAAAACGTGCTATTATTAATCAGTCAGTTGAGGATTTGATCAATGGAGGGGGTAAAAAATTACGACCTTTCTTAATGTTTTTAGCTGCTTCATTTGGTAACTATGATAAAGAAAAGATGCTGCAGTTAGGTAGTGGGATTGAACTGCTGCATATGGCTTCACTGGTTCATGATGATATTATTGATAATGCTGAGCTCAGACGGGGCAGGGAAACTGCTCAGAGAAGATTTGGTAAAAAAGAAGCGGTTTTTATTGGAGACTTTTTGCTTTCCCGTACTTTTGATATTTTCTTTAATTATCTGGACAAAAAAGTTTTAAGAAAAATGAATAAAAATGTACGCTTATTATGTGAGGGAGAAATTGAGCAATCCGAAAAGCGATTTGACTTTCAGATTGGGATTAGGGATTACTATCGACGAATAAGACATAAAACTGCTCTGCTTTTTGCTTTAAGCAGTTATCTGGGAGCTCATGAAAGTGGAATTAGAGGAAAAAAGCTTAACCTTTTATATAAGTTGGGCTTAGAAATAGGAATGGCTTTTCAGATACAGGATGATCTCTTAGATTTTGAAGGTGATGAGGAAGCTACTGGTAAAATGCTGGCCCAGGACTTAAAAGAGGGAGTTATTACTCTACCTGTTATCTTATTGTTAAATAAAGATCACTATCGGAGTAAGTATGCTGATTATAACAAAACCGTACTTGATGATAAGATTGTTAATGAGATTATTGTTGACGTCAAAAATTCGGGTGTGCTTACAGAGAGTCGTCAGATTTTAATGGTTTTTATTGATCGTGTAAATAAATATCTGACCCAATTGCCTGATAATAAGGCAAAAAATAAATTAAAAAAGCTCATTGAAGTTCAGGTTAAGAGAAAATTTTAAACTTCTTTTTGGTAAAAATTTAACTTGATATTTCAAATAATTAATTATAAAATAGAAATAGCTTTTGGGGTTATAGCTCAGCTGGATAGAGCAACAGATTCCTAATCAAAAAAGAGAAAAAAACTTCTTTTTGAAAGGGGATAAATAATTCTAAAAGACCAAAATATGAGCAGAAAAAGCTGTCATATCAAAGCTTATTAGTTAATATAAATTTATTTATAATTAAAAGAAAATAACCTTTTCGTTAATAAACTGAGCAACAGATTAATTTACTTATTTTAAGTAGTCTGTGTCTCAGTTTTTTACTTTATAACGGGAGGGTTATCAAATGATTAAGATGAATTTAGAAAGCGACAAAGATATTCGAGAAGTCTTTGAGGAGTTTATTGAAGAAAAAAAGTTAGATGGTTTATCTGAAGAAACAATAGTATACTATGAGAATTACGGTAATATTTTTATTGATTATTTAGTCAACCAGGAGGATATAACATTAACCAGTGGTATTACAAGAAGAGTTCTCAAAAATTATTTAGAGTGGATATCCAAGACTCATAATTACAGTCATACTGGAAAAAATACTATGTTAAGGGCAATAAGAGTATTTGTTTATTATTTACAAGATAGATCTGATATTGAGATTCAAGATTTTAAAATAAAAATCAGAAAAGCAAAAAAGAGTAAAAAAAACAAAATTTACTCCGAAGAAGAATTAGATACTTTATTAGAGAAACCCGACTTGAAGAAAACTAGATTTGGTGAATATAGAAGTTGGGTAGTAATTAATTTTTTGCTTGCTACAGGAGTAAGATCCAAAACTCTGGTAAATATTAAGATTAAAGACTTAGATATGGGAAATAAGGTTGTTAAATTGATGAACTATAAGGCTCATCATGAATTTTCACTAAAGATATTTAACAGATTATATAGTATATTAAAAGAATATCTACAATTCAGAGATGGAGAACCCGATGATTATTTATTTTGTTCCTCATATGGGGATAAATTTACTACTTCTGGCTTAAGAACCTCTATTCAACGTTATAATAAAAAGAGGGGAGTTGAAAAGAGTGGAATACATGCTTTTCGTCATACCTTTGCCAGCTTATGGATTAAAAATGGTGGTGATCCTTATAGATTAATGGATTTGCTAGATCATCAGAGCATGGAGACTACTAAGCAGTATGTTCATCACTTTAAAGATGATGAGTCTATTAAAAATAAGAATCCACTTGAGACTTTAGCGAAAAATGAAAAAGAGTATATTAATTTAAATAAATAAGTTCTGTCACTCACGAGAAATCTATCCTGATTTGTAAGTATTATTTAGCCTGCTTATAAACTGGATAGATTTTTTATGTTTAAAACCAAATAAAGGATAATTATTTGAGTTCAAGAAATAATATAACAGCAACTTCTTATATTCATCAATTATAATATTATTTTAATTTTTATTAATGAGGTGAGATTATCATGGGTTTAAGTTTGGAAGGGTTAAATGATTTAATTTCTAATCAATTCGAATTAGATAATCTATTAAACGAATTTAAAAGTCAAAAAGGCATAAACAATGAAAAAGTAACTTTTCTTGGTATAAATGATATTGCCAGTTATTATTGGTGCTCTAGAGAATCGATATTTAAAGCTAAAGAAAATGAAATTAAGTATTTCAAGAATGCTATTATTGATAGCTTTATTGTTTTAAATTTGATTGATGACTTTACATCATCTGATCTTATTGATTTAGGACCATTAGAAATATTATCTAGAACAGATAAAATTGGAGTGGATGAACTAAACAATTTATTTATAAATAAAGGAATAAGTAGTCCAAGTATAGATAATCGCCAACTTGGATATGCTCTTTATAAATCTGATAATACTAATTCTTATAAGGAAATTATGATTTACTATGGCAGTTATAATAAAGAAAGAGAAAAAGATGACAGTTTTATTTGTTTTGTAGATACAGTAGAAAAATTCTTGGAATTAGATAATAAATATCAGGAAGAACTTGTTAGAACCAAACATACAGATACCCGTAGTTTAGAAGAAATTGAAAATGGGAAACCATTGTGGACTAAAAGAAGTTATGCAAGAGCTAGAGGAAAACTTTTACATGAATTAAATAATTTAAATAATAAATACAAATCATTCAGATGGCATTTTCCCTGGGATAATTATATAGTTACTGGCATTCCTGATGGAGTTGGAGATAATTTTGTTTATGAGTATAAGTCAGCTAAAGATAAATACTATTACCATAATTATATTAGGTCTATTGCCAATTCTCAGGCAGATTTATATGGTTACTTCTTTAAGAAGCAAGAAAAGAAAATTGAAACAGTATTTATGAAAGAAGGAGAGTTAAAAGAAATAAACGGTGAAATTGATATTGATAACGCTTTAGATATTTTGAATATTTTCAAAAATACTTTAACAGGAAATTCAGATCATATAGCTCCAGTAGAATGGAAATGTAAGAAATGTGATTATTATGATGAATGTGAAGTAACTTCATTAAAGAAGTAAAAATTATATTTCAGTTTATGCATATATTAAATTTTGACCCGTTCTGCATAATAAGATAAAATGAACACCGAAGAGCTTATAACTATTTAAAAGAGGTGTTTTATGGAATTCTTAAGATTTACCTTCAATCAAGAATCAAAAACTAAGAGGACATATAAACTATCAGATTTAATTAATGTGGATATAGAGGAATCAGATATATATCAAGAGGTCGAAGAAACAGTGTCTGATTATGAAGAATTGTATAGCCAGCTTAAAAAACATATATATATTACATTTAGTAATAAATACAGATCATATGAAGAATTTGTTTTAAGGATTTCTGAAGAGTTATGTTCTAAATTATTTTCTACTTTAAAACAAGTTTATAGAAGAAGATTATTTTCTAATAAAAGAAATAATTATAGAGAAGTTAATCATAGATATTTACATTTAAAATATCTGAATGATGAAGATGAGATAGTTTTTACTTTAAATAATGAACCTGACAATTTGCTTGAAAAAAATGTAGAAAAGAAAGTTAAGCTAGAGGTAAAAAATCTATTAAGTAAAGTTACCACTTCTAGTTTAATCGATATATATATTGAATATAAGATTAAATATTTAATTCAACAGCAGAAAATAACTATAATAAATCATTGCAAGAATTCAGAATTAACTAAATTAGACTTTTCTTTTCAATATGATTATAATAAATTTGATTTTTCGCATAATGAATTTATCGATGAAGTTTCTTACCAAATAGGCGAGGCCTTATATAATAGTGGCAATAGTATAACTCTAGAGGATCTAGAAAGAGTAATGGGGTTGCGTTCATCTTTCACGAAGATAGAGCCTTGGGATATTTCAGATCTTAAAAGAGTGTCTAATATTGCTAGTGGAAAACCAATTTTCAAATCGACGACAGTTTTATTTCAATTCAGATCATTAACAGAAAGCATTTATAATGATGGACCTGCAATCGAAGAAAAAAAGGACAAGTATAGAACAAAAATATTTATTGATAAAATTGATATAAAAGAAGTAAATGGCATTATTGATAAGTTTAATAAATTTGATTATCAGTTTAAATATTTTGGTGTTGAATTAGGGTTAATAAATTTATTATTATCCACATTAATTATGGCAAAATCATCAGAGTCAGAGGTAGTAAAAGTCAAAGCCAGTAAACTTATAAATGGGATTTGGATGAAAGATGAGACAAGTAAAACTAAAAGAAATAAATTTAAAAGATTATATTATATTTTAAAAGTATTAGATAAAATTAAGATTGATGTCTTAAATATTCCTTATCACTCTGATATTAGGGATTCTAAACTTTGGGATATTCAGTTTGAGTATTTGGGAAACTTAAAACTAAATAAAGAAATTGAAGATGCTTTGGATGACTTTTATTTTTACTTCAAACCTGGATCATGGAAAAGTGCTTTTCTGGATAAGGAAATTTATTTTGCTAAAATAAATAAAAATATATTTCATAATTATTCATATAGAAATAATCGTTTTTTCTTTAGAGCTTTTAGTTATTTAATTTTTGTTTTTAGAAGTGATAATAGAAATTTAAGAAAAACTAAAATTAAAGCTATTAAATTATTTGAAAAGATAATTGATTATGATGATATGAAATATGAGAATGAATTAAGTGATGTTAAATCTAAACTTTTAAAAAAATTTTTTGTGGCATTAAAAGAATTAATTAAGCGTGGTTGGGAAATAAAAATAGAGAATGATAGATTTAATTCCTTGTTAAATGATTTGGATAAAAAAATTGATAAAAAACAATTTGTATCAGATGACATAAGATATTTAAAGCAAATTTATATTATATTTACGCCACCTGATGAATTAATAGTAGATATGCCAGTGAAATCAAATCAGAGTCCAATATCTGAAGAATTTAGAAATAAATTAATATACTATTTAAATCAACCTGAAAATAGTCAATTTAAATTAGCGGGAAAATTAGAAGGTGTTCATCAACCTGAAATTTCCGAAATTAAATGTAAAAAAAGAAATAGTATTGGTAAAGAAAAATACAATGCTATTAAAAATGAAATATATTCAGATTGAATTAGACGCCTTTATAGGGTGTCTTTTTTTTTGCCTATATTAAAATAAAAAATATTTTATTTTAATATTTATATAAATTTATTAATATTTTTTTTAGTTTTATACCTTATAATTACTGTCATAAAAGTATTATATAAACTAATAATAAAATTATATTATTTTAAATTATAATTTGATAGGCCGAAGCAAACATATTTGTTATCCTTTTCCTAGTAGAAAAAACGAGGGAGGTGCTGAGCAGTAATGAAAAATGAAGAACTCGAAAAAAATTATTTCAATAAAAAGATTAAACCGCAGTGCTCTGAAGAAGAAGCGGTAGAAATCTGGTACACAGCTCAGAAGTATGGATTAAGCTTTATAAAGAATGAGATCTTTTTTAGGAAAGATGGAAATAGAAATATAATCTGTGCTTCTCGTGATGGATTTTTGGGGTATGCAAATAATCACTCGCAATTTTCTGGAATGAATTCTGATGTGGTTTATGCTGATGATCAGTTTGTGCGAGAAAATAATCAGATAAAACACAGATATGGTAGTGAGAGAAGCAAAATTGTCGGAGCTTATACATTAATAAAGAGAAAAGACTTCGAACTGCCGATCTATTACTTTGCTTCTTTTGACCAATACGCTCCTGAAGCTAATAAGTTTTGGGAAGAGAATGGTCCGAGTATGATTCAAAAAGTTTCAGAAGCAATTGCAATAAAGAAGGCATTCAACATTTCTAAGGTCTATTTAGTAAATGAAATTTTTCAGCAGACAGAAACTACATATTTAAATACCTCAAATGTAAAAGTTGAAAATGCTGATAGACTTAAAACCTTGAGGGAAATTGTAGCTGATAATGGAGAGCTGAGACAGGTTGCTATTCAGGAGTTTAAATCACTGAATATTTTCGAAGCTGATTTAGATCTTTCTACAATTATCTATAGTTTAACTGACGATGAGTTTTCAGATGTTATAGATAAGCTAGATGATCTTAATGTAAATAAGGCAGCTTAATTTTATTGACTATGATTTATAGTAAACATTTTTTTACTGTCACGAAGAAATATGCTTTGAAGACGTAAATAAAAAAATAGGAGGAATAAAAGATGAGTAAATATAAAGGAAAAGGTCGTAGAAGGCACACAGATGGAGAAAATTACTATGGACACAAATACAGACAGGGAAAGGCTTCTTGTAAAGCATGTAAGTACTTCAAGTTTGGATACTATTGTGATTATTATGATGGATCAGCCTTTGACCCAACTAAGAAGAATAAAAGTTGCGACGGATTTGTAGTTGATTGGGAAACTCAATATGGGAAAAAACTAAAGCAAAAAAATACTGATTGTTCAGGCTGTAAGAACTTATCTATGAAAGGTAAATATGTACGGTGTGATGATACATCCAGAAAAGTTGCACACATTAATAAAGCTAAATTTGGACACGTTAAGATACCAAAATGGTGTCCTGAAAATAAGGGAGGAAATTAATAATAAAATGAACAACTTGAAAGAAAAAATTCAGCAATCAAATATGACTAAGACTCAGAAAGCAAATGCAGTATTAGATCACATAACTGAAGAAATAATAATTGATCAGAGTAATAATGTTTATGTAGCATTAAAGATTGGTGACTACAGAAAGATATTTAATTTAGAATCAACTGACTTCAAAAAAATATTGCAGGCAAAATATCACCAATTAACTGACGAGACAATAAATGCTAGTTCAATTTCACAAATAATACAGTTATATTCTGGTAATGCAGTATTGAACTCATCTAAGGTGAAGATGGATTTAAGAGTAGCTGAAAAAAATGACTCAATTTATTATGACCTTTGCAATTCTAAATGGGAGGTGATTAAAATTGCTCCTGATAATTGGAAGAAGATAAGCGGCGAAAATTCACCAGTATATTTTAGGAGATATTCTCATATGAAAGAACAGATTGAACCACTTTATGAATCTAAGGATAAAGGTGATCCCAAGAAAATACTGGATTATTTAAATATTGAAAATGAATCAGATGAAGCTATCTTGCTTTTAACATATATGGCCTCATTGTTTATTCCAAAAATTGTACATCCTATTCTAATTTTATTAGGACCACATGGATCAGCCAAAAGCACTATGTTTCGGTTAATTCAGAGAATAGTTGATCCGACTGAAACAGAAATCTTGAATATACCTACAAATACTGAAGAATATATTCAAAAAACAGCTCACTCTTGGGTATCCTTTTATGATAATGTTGCCAAAGTACCAAGGAATTTATCTGATGCTATGTGTAGAACTGTTACTGGTGGTAGTCAAAGCAAAAGAAAACTGTTCTCTAATGATGAAGATTTTATTCATAAATTCAAGCACTGTGTCGGTATAAATGGTATAAAGTTTAACAGCCTACAACCTGATTTATTAGATAGATCAATCATTTTAAATATGGATCGAATTACTGGACAAAGTCGAAAATCAGAAATAAGTCTCATGGATAATTTTAAGACTGATAGAAAAATAATATTAACTGGATTCTTAAATCTTATAGCAGAATCAATGAAAATAGTTGATGACATTGATTTGAATAAAGTTGCTCTTCCGAGATTAGCTGATTTTTATAAATGGGGAATAGCATTTGCCAAAGTATTGGGTTATGGTCAGCAGAAATTTGAAAGAGCATTTAATATAAACAGATCTGCTGCACCTGAAATTATTAATAATAAGACAGCACTCATAAAACTTATTGATGAATATTTAAATGATAATGATAAGTGGTCAGGAACAGCATCTGAATTTCGTTCTGAGCTTATTAAATTTGCAGATGATAATGACATGAATAGTGATATTATACCTGACTCTCCTGAATGGCTTAGTAGAGAAATTAATAAATACTCTAACGGAGATATATTTAATAAAATTGGTATTGAGTTCAATAAAAAGCGAAGTAATTCTAAAAGACTGATAAGGTTTAATAAGACGGTTTGATTTTGCTGTATTAATTAATAAATAATTGTGACGCTAATGACGCCAAAAATGGTCATTTATAAATATATATCAAGTATTTATAGGTGTTTTATATTACTTAATCATTAAAAATGGTGTCACTGGCGTCACGTATTAAGTTCTCTATCACTCACGAAGAAAGCCTTTGTCTCTGGATCATTAGAAATAGCAAAGATCACTTCTCGTGATTGCAAGTTTGAAATTTTAATAGACTACTAAAAAATATTAGGAGGAATTTATTTTGCTTAAAATTAACAAGAAAATTGCTGAGGATATTATAGAAGTGCTTAATGATGAAGTAAATGATAGGATATATAACTTTAAGCCTTTCGGATCTGACTTTCAGACTCCAGAAAGTATTGATTATGATTATAAACGGATGTTAAAGGCTACTAAAATTATTAATAATCATTTAGGATATATCTATGGTGTTCATACTGCTATTTATGAGTTGAGAAATTGTTTTAGCAATAATGAAAAGACAGAAAATCATCTTAGCTCAGTAATTAATAGATATAGTTTCGACGGGCATTTTTGGATAGATAAATTTATGACTGATAATATTAACAACTCTCGTATAATGAAAAATATTGATGTTGTTGAAGAAACTAACAGCAATAGTATAGTTTTAAATAGACTAATCAGATTAATGATTATTTCTAATGAATATTTAATTAGACCATTAAAATCAATGTTTATTTTAAAAAAGAATGTTGATGTATTGAATTTTCAAACAGGGTTAATTAACATCACAAGATTAATGTCGTTTGTAAGAGGTATCAACTTTTCAATTGGAATAATTATGAGAGAGATTGGTATCTGCTTTAAAGACCTTGATTGGCGTTTCCCTTATTATAAAGATGAATGTAATCAAATAATTGATAGTTTGAACAGTTTAGAATTAGAAATTAATAAGGAATTAGATTTAGCTGAAGAAACAACTAATTTTAAAAAATCATTAGTAGGTTAAAAAATCTAAAATTTTACGCCTGGAACTATTGTTTTAACTGAAAAAAAGAATAATCTTTCGACGCCCCACCCCCTCTTTAAGAGGTAAGGTGGGGATTTTTTTATGCCTAAATTTAAAGGAGGTGATGTTCATGTATAAGAAAGAATGCCCTAATTGTAATGGCAGCTCGTACAGTTCATGCAGTAAAGGAAAATGGTTCTGTCCCTATTGTGAAGAGGATTTAACTGAGGTTGAAGAAGTTATGACAGAAGACAATGATTAAAAATATTTTATGCTACTAATATCGATCAGCTCTGTTTAGATTACAGGGCTAATTAAACTATTTGGGAGGTAATATAATGTCAAAATTTAAAACTAGAGAACTTTTAGAGAAATTGGATAAGAAAATTGAGAGTGTGCAGTCCTCAGAAGAATTTCAATCTATACTTGAAACCTTCAGTAAGTTTCACAGTTATTCATATCATAATTCACTTTTAATTCTAACACAAAAACCAGATGCCAGTTTTGTAGCTGGATATAAACAGTGGCAGCAGAAGTTTAATCGCTATGTTAAAAAGGGTGAAAATGGTATTGCTATTCTCGCCCCCTTTTCTTATAAAAAGAGAATAGAAAAAGCCAGTAATGATAATGAAAAAGAAACTGATTCAGATGATGATAATTATGTTAAGAAAACTTATTTTAAACCAGTCTATGTATTTGATGTATCTCAGACTGAAGGAGAAGAGCTACCAGAAATTGATACAAGCCTAGATAACAAACATCAATACTTACTCGACCCTATTCTGAGTTTGGTTAAGGAAAAGGGAGTAACGCTTAGATTTGAGAGTTTAGAGAATGGATTAGATGGATATTCGAAAGGAGGTGAGATAGTTATTAATAAGGCTCTTAATTCTACCGAGAAAGCAGCAGTTATTATCCATGAACTTGCACATGAAATTCTTCATTCACGAGAAGAAAGAGCTGTGTTGACTAAAGAGGTTAAGGAGCTGGAGGCTGAAGCCGTATCATTTGTAGTTATGGACCATTACAATTTAGAGATCAAATCAGATCAATATCTTGCTCTCTATAAAGAAAGTTATGATTTAAAGGATAGTTTAAAACGGATTAGTAAGCTGGCAACTTCAATAATTAGTTATTGTGATCAGAATTTAATGTCTAAAAAATCTTAAGGAGGAATAAAAATGAGTGCTCAAAACAAAGTAGTTGATATTAATAAGAATCGTGAAGAATTAATTACCTTTACTAAAGAAGAAGTGGAAACAATCAGGAATACTGTTGCAGACAAGGCTAATCCTGATGAACTACGGATGTTCCTGCATATTGCTAAGAGTTATGGCTTAGATCCATTCAATAAGGAGATATTCTTCTGGAAAATAGATGGAAGGCCAACAATTATGACTTCTCGTGATGGATATTTAAAGATTGCAGATAGAAATCCTAATTATGATGGTCTTGTATCAGATGTAGTTAGGGAGAATGATAAGTTCAGACGGAAAGAAACTGGAATTAATCATCAATATGGTACCAAGAGGGGACAGATTGTAGGTGCTTATGCTTTAGTTTATAGAAAGGACCGCAAGTATCCTATTTATGTTTTTGCTCCATATGAGGAATATAAGGCTGATAAGAGAGTCTGGAATTCCTATCCTTCTGCCATGATATTAAAGGTTGCCGAATCTATGGCCTTAAAAAGAGCCTTTACTGTTAGTGGTTTAGTTTCTCGGGAAGAAATGAATACGCAGCAGATGGAAGATAATAATTATGATGATGTTCCATTTAGCCAGGTGCAGAATAAGAATGATCAGTCAGTAGATATTGAGGAGGTGAAAGCAGATGATAATAGTGAGTTATCTAAAAGAGAAGAAATAATCAAAGAAATAGTCGGTAACAATAATAAGCTTAAGAATGATCTATTCAATTATCTTAAACATGCTAAAAAAGAGAATGGACTTAAGCAGCATGAAAAGATATCTATTGATAAACTTACCGAGAAGCAGTTTGAGCAGTTAAAGAGTATTTTAAGCAGTTTCAAAAAGCTTGCATAGACAGGATGATTCATCTGATTTCTGTTAAAGGTTAAATTGGACAAAAATAAAATTGGAAGGATGATAAAAATGAGTAAATTTAAGGTGGATGTTAATTGGATTGAAAGACATGGAGGTAATCTAATAATTGAAACTGAAAACGAGAAGGAAGCAATTGAATTATTAAAATCAGATCAGAATAGATTACTGGAAATTATGATAGATAAGTATGCTAATGAAACTTTTGATTATGTTGGAGAAATTATTGTAAATCGCTGTAGTGATGAAATGGATGATTCTAGTATAGATGTTGTTATTAAAGATGATGAAATTAATAAAGAATAAGTAAGGTTGGGTCATTGATTATTATCTGGTCAAAAAAATGAAAGGAGAGTTATGAAAACATTAAGCAGTTTAATAATCGGATTTTTTTTATTTGTCGGTAGCTTTTTATGGTTTGGCAGTCAGCCTGTTGTTGAAAGTTATATCAATCAATATGAGTGGGATAATACTTATTATGTTGAAAGAGGTGACACACTTTGGGATTTAGCAGAAAATATTAGCTCTGCTGAGGAAGATTACAGAATTGTAATAGCCGCTATTAAAAAAGTTAATAAAATTGATAGTTATTTAAAGGTCAATCAAAAAATAATATTACCTAAAAATTAGCCATCATGCAGGAATAACTGTGTGGTGGCTTTTTCTATTTGAAAGGAGGTGAATTAATGCCTGTTAATGGTGTTCCCAGTGATGATTGGAGAGTTAGACAAGCTATGGGTTATTATGCCGAAAGAATGGATGCAGATCAAGCTCGAAGATGTCATCAAAAATTACAGAAAAAGAAATTAAAATCTAAAGAGACTTCTATTCGTGAGTGTGAAGATCTTGACTTTAAAATGCCGTTTTAAAAAATTAAAAGGAGATGATATTAATGGTAAATATTCAGAAGTTTAGTTTAAGAGTCGTTAAGGAGTCAGGTGGAAGATATGACATAGACAAGAGTGTTGGTAACCCTATACAGGCAAGAGATCTATTCATTGAGGTATTAGAACTTGACCAGAGAGCTGAAGAAGTCTTTGCTATGGCCACTCTTGATATCAAAAGCAAGGTAACTGGTGTATTTGAGGTTTCTATTGGTAATCTAACCTCTAGCCTTGTCTCACCACGAGAAGTATTTAAGCGGGCTATTTTACAGAATGCAGCAGCTATTGTTCTAGCCCACAATCATCCGAGTACAGTACCTGAACCAAGTAGTGTTGATGTTACTGTAACTAAGAAACTCATCAAATCAGGTAAAATACTCGGCATAGATATTGTGGATCACATAATTATTGGTAGCAAAGATAATTATATCAGTATGAAGGAAAGAAATCTAATTTAATTATTATGGAATACTGGCTTAGGTTTGAAATCTGAGTCAGTATTCTTAATTCATTATTCTAAAATAATTTGCATAATTTCTTATTAGTGAAATAAATTTGTCGAATTGTAGATAAAGGAAAACCCATTTATTTCAAGAAGTATATATTTAAGTGTTGTTTGATTGAATATTGAAACTGGAGGTAAACATGTTAAAACCTAATGAAAATATTCAGAAAATATTAATTTCTACTACCAGCCGATTTAAAGGAGAATATGAAACAGAAAACTTATTAATTACTCATTCTTGGATTTTTAATGATAGTGTGCATCTTGATCTTAATTCTAGTGAAAATCCTTATTGTAGGAACTATTTCACAATAGTTGTTAAAACTCCTGAGTTAAAAAGAAATAGAAATTTTTTTGTTTATCCTAATTATAAATATATTGGGGATATAATCTGCATAATATTATCTATTTTTTATGGAAAAAGATTTGATAATCATGGAATGATAGAAACTCACGGTAACTTTAGTATACCAAATTTAAATCAAATTAACCCTATTCGTTATACTAAAATAGGGATTAACAATCACAAACCAAGAAAAGATATAGATATTGAACTGAAATTAGATAAATTAAAAAAAATTAATAGACTATTAGTTGGTGATGTTGAAAATGAGAAGGTTTTAAATACTTTATTGACTGCAGGTAATTTTTATTTAAAAGCTATCCAAGATTTTGAAGAAGATCCGAATATAGCTTATTTAAATTTGATTAATTCAGGAGAAGTATTATCTAATTTCTATAATTATAGTGAAAACGCATTGTTTGATGAGAATTTAAAAGAAATTTTAAGACAAATTGAAGAAGGCCTAGATGAAGGAAGTAAGATTAGCAAACAAATAAAAAGTAGATTATATCAAGTACGAAGTAAATATTCTTTAACTTTAACCAATTTATTAAATGAAGGGTTTTTTAATTATGAAGGTAGTAATCATGTCTTTGCTTTAAAACAAAAAAACATCCAAAAAAACATTAAAGCTTCCTATGATATTAGAAGTCTATATTTACATGAGGGAATTTCCTTTGGTCAACATATCCAGCATCATGATAACCATTTGAATGAATTAATTATAGGCGAGCCTTTGGTTGAACAAAAAAGATTAAGAAAACTTTTGAAAAGAACTCCTACATTTATTGGATTAGAAAGAATAATAAGATATTGCCTTTTAAGGTTTATTCATTTAGAATTAACAGTTGTTGATGAAAAGCTTAATGAACAACCAAACAGTAGATAAAAATATATTCAAAATAAGTAATTTTAATTTTTAAGATCTCATTGACGGACTCTTCCCATCAATCACGAGAAAAAATTGTTTTGATTTTAAAACATTATTATATAAGAAAATTTATTATTTTATTTTTTTAATGATATGATAATCATTCTATAAACCCAAATTCTTGTTAATTATAATAGAGCTAAAACTTTAGCTTAGAACAGGTCATATTAGTTTGATTTTAGTGAATTTATATTCATAAATATTGGAGTTATACGCAATAATACTTTATTTTTTAAGGAGGAATAATAATGCCTGATTTACCGAGATGGAAAGTCAATTTATCAGTCTATGGACCGATTTACATTAAAAATAAATTTGTATTAAGACATAGGAAGGATATATCTCATGAAGAACCTTTATATAGTGATATAGAAATTTATAATAGAAATAATGGGGTAGACGTAGTTGTAACTGCTTTTGCTAAAAATAAACATTCGGCTCAGAAAGCAGCTTTATTCTTTTTTGGTCATGCGGTTGATGTTTTAAGTTTTAAAATAAACTTACCAATTAAATTAGAATATAGTAAAAATAAGTCATTAACCAATCACAATTTGAGAAGAGAAATAACTAAAGTTGAATGGAATAAAGCATTTAAAGATTCAAGATTATTATTTTTTAAGCAGCCAGTTTTTTTAAGAGCTATAGGTTGGTACAGAAAAGCACTTTACACAGAAGAAGTAACTGATAAATTTTTATCTTTTTATAATTCTTTAGAAATTATTTCTAATAAATATCATCCTGAATATGAGAGAAAGGAAAAGGGATCTAAAAGCCACATGTGGGAAACTTTTAAAAAGATATGGGGAGATTGTTCTCAGTGGCCGATAATTGCTGATGATAAAGATTGGATTGATGAAAATTATGAAATTAGGAAGAATATAGCACATGGAGTTAAAGAAATTAATGTTGAGTTTATAAATGAAGTTGATAATAGATTGGAAGAAATACGGAAAGTGTCATATAGACTCATTAATGATTGGTGGGAAGAAAAATTAGATTTAGAAATCAGCCCGGATATAAGAGATAAAGTTGAAAGGGGGTAACAGGTATTACTGCGTATAACATGTGATTGGCGTCATGCCTTCTGTCATAAAGCTTGCAATTTAACCAATCACTGATACAGAAAAGCAAGCTTTACGCCAGTTCCTGCGGAATCAGGCACAAGTGCAAATCCCTGTAACGTTATATAAAAGATGAAACATACAATAAAAACTTTAATAAATATTTTTAATCCAAAAGGAGAGGAAATGTATTATGAAAAAAGAACATATAACTTTACAAGATGTACGAAATAAAAAACTAGATAATAAAGCCATTAAGATTGAAAAAAATTTATTTAAAAAATCTGATAAAAAAATAAATCCAAAGAAAGAAAATCCATTTTGGACTGCAAAAGGAGATATTCCTATATTAATATCAGCACCACATGCTGTTAGACATTGTAGATATGGGAGGGTAAAACAATCAGATTATTTGACAGGTTCAATTGTTTATCTATTAAATGAATTAACTGGTTGTCATGGAATATCCTTAACAAAAAATTATGGTGGCGACCCTAATATAGATAGCACATGTATCTATAAAAGAAAGATAAAAGATATTTGTAGTAATAATGATATTAAAGTTTTTTTAGATATACATGGTGCTGCTGGTAGTAAAACATGGGATATAGATTTTGGTACCAATTCAAATATAAATTTATTGGGTAATATAAAAATTTTGAATATTTTAGAAAGTTCGTTTAAAGACTTTAATATTAATAAAATCTCGCATGATTATTTTGCTGCTTCTTTAAAAACTAATGTATCTTATTTTGTTGCAAATGAATTAGGAATACCTGCTATACAAGTTGAAATTAATAGAAAATATAGATCTCCTAAGATTAATCCTGAAAATTTCAATTTTTTATTAAGTTCAATTTCTAAAGGAATTATAGAGTTTATCAAATAAAAAATAATAAACCTAATTAATGGAATCCTTATAAGAATACTATTAATTATAAGTTACTAAACTTAAAAAAGTCTCACTCTTCATATAACATGGGATTGAAGATTCCGCTGCGTTTCATGTAAATTTATTCGGCAAGGACAGCCGCCCTAAGCCTCACGAACTTCTTAAATCCCAGAGACTTTATACGCAATAGATCTAAAATAATTGAAGGTGTTTTTATGTCTACTTTACAGATTTGCCCAGATATGAATAGCCCTCACAATGGGCGAGAAGATTTACTTGATCGTTCTTTAATTCGTCAACAAGACTTTATGATTTTTGCTAGACCATGGATTAATAAAACTCTTGAAGCTTATAGAAGTTGTGATTCTTTTAGTGGTTTGATTTATCTTTGGATAGTATTTAATAGTTGGGCTTCTCAAGTAGTTAAAAAAAGAGAGTATGCAGAAAAAAATTGGTATTTAGTTAAAGCTTTTGGAAGAGATGAAGAATTGAGTTCTAGATTTGAGTTGTTTTTAGAAAGAGATGAAGAATTATTAAGACTTTCAAGACAATTTCGTGAGTTATGGCCTGTTTTTAAAGTTAGAGCGTTACAAGATTTACATATTACTCCATGGAATCAACAAGATAAGATTAAAGTTGTCTAAGTTTGATGGGCTTTGTAAAGTTGCGGAACACTATAATAAATTTTAAGAATAAATGACTATGAATAAACTGGACTATCAAATTACTGTAAAAGCTAATATCAGTCATTTTGATTTAATCTTTTAATATAATTTGGAGGATGTCATGGATATAACAAACCGAATAAATCGTTTAGAAAAATATGAAAAAAAATATGATATTGAACTCAACAGTTTATTTGCTAAGCTCATTAAAGACAAAATGAAAGATAGTTACATATTAATTTTAAATGGTGAAATTCATTCTTTAGAAAAAGATACATTAGATGGTAGAATAAAAATTAATTTTAAAGTATATGATCAAGAAAATAATTTAATGGGTAAATTCAAAAGAATTTATGCTATGGAAAATTTTTTTAAAATCAAAGTTTTCCATGTGCTTATGACATTGAAATCAAAACCATCTATTATAAGAATTTATCCTGAAAAGATTTATCCAACTCAAAAGTTTTATGCACCTAAAAATAAATTTAAATTTAATAATAATATTATTAAAACTAAAGTTGTAGGGATAACATTTAATAATAGAGAGAATAAAATAAGGAACTTAAACTATAACGATTCCATTTTTCTTAAAAGAGATTATGAAAATGAATATGACAATAACGCAATTAAAGTAGTTTCAAAAATTGGAGATATATTAGGTTATTTACCAAAAGAATTAGCATTTAAACTAGCTCCAAAATTTGATAAAAAACAAAGCTTTGAAGCTAAAATTTATGAATTGCCTAAAGATGATAACAATATTACTTTTAAAATAGAAATATATAACAAGAAAGGTTGATTATAATGGCTAAAGATATTACTAATAAACTTGAGCGATTAGAAGTTTTTGAAGAAAAATTTAATATTGATTTAGATGGTTTGTATTGTGAAAGTGATGAAAATAATAACATATTTATCACAGGTGAAGTTCATCTTAAAGAAGGTAATGAACTTGATCAAGACATCCAAATTTTAGCTGTTTGTTATGATGATAAAAATAGAGTTATCAAAAAGTCTGAATTTATTATTTATGACAATAAATTTTTTGGGTTTGAAGTTCTACAAATATCGATATATGAACTTTCTCAGTTACCAAATAAAATTAGAATATATCCAAATTATCTATAATAAAGGAGCTTAAATATGATATTAGAAGAAGTTCGTTCTTCTCTATTAAAGGAAGCAAAAATGTCACCAAATTTACTCTCAGATTTAGCTGGTTTAGAACACTATATTGCAGAAAGTTATCACAATCGTTCTTTTGCAGAATTATTACAAAATGCTGATGATGCTGATTCAACAAAATTTATAATTGATATAGCAGAGAATTATATTTTAATAGCTAATGATGGCAGATATTTTAATAAAAAGGATTTTGAAAGTTTATGCAGAAGCACAAGATCATTTAAAAAACGAGGAGAAAAAATAGGCTATAGAGGTATTGGTTTTAAATCTGTAGTAGGCTTTTCGGGAAAATTACATTTACTTAGTGGGGATATTAAAACTACATTTTCAAAAAAACTTACTAAAAACGAAATGTCAGCAGATATTAATGTTCCTCTTATACGAATTCCTCATCCTATGAATAATCTAGATGCTAATGTAATGAAATTGGTTAATAAAATTTTAAATAAAGGATATAAAACTATATTTATTTTTGAAAATATTAACAAGCAACAAATAGAAACAGAAATTGATAATTTTAATAGTAGTTCATTATTATTTTTAAATAATATCAATAAAATAGAATTGAATACAGAAAAAAATATAGAAATCATAGAAGCTAAAAGAAAAATCATATCACCTCAAATTAGTAAATCAATTATTAGTAAAGGGGATAAAATTAAAAGATGGTTAACTATAGGGAGTGAAACCCAGGAATCTATTTCATTTTCATTAAATGTTAATGGGGGTATTAATAGATTAAAAGATGAGGAATCTCTTGTATATGCTTTCTTACCTACTGAAGAGAAAACTGGTTTAGGAATTAAAATTAATGGTGATGTTAGTACTGATCCTTCTAGAAGAAAAGTGATATTAGATAATAATACTCAGGATGTAATTAGATCCGTTTCCAAAATCATCTCAAAGTTATTCATTGAATGCTTAAAAAATGAATTTGAAATTGCTAATGAAAAAGAAATTATTAACGCTTTGCTACCATACATTGATCCTAGAAGTATTGCTTATAAAAAGAAGACTTTTAGTACAGAACTGTTAAAAAACATTAAAAAAATAATTAATAATGAATTGGAAGATCTAATATTAAAACCCTCATGGATTAATAGTTTAGATTTTGAAAAAATAGCTAAAGAATTAAACTTATGGATGGTTGATAGAGACATAGCTGGATTAAACAACTTGAAAAATCTATTAAGTTATTTTGGGGCTAAAGAAATAAATAATAACTCAATAATAAATAATATCAATAAATTTAATCTTTCAATTAGAGGTTATGCTGAATTTATTTCATTGCTGATTAATAAATATGTTGTTCGAGAAATCTTAATAAGAGATTTATCTTTAGATATGAAAATATGGATTGGTAAAGATGATAATGTATATAGTTTAAACGAAATTAATAAAGATAATATAATGGTTAATAATGAATTTATAGAATTAATTTTAGAAAAAGTCTCATATGCAGAATATAAAAGTTTTATAAGCTCTATAATGGAATATAACAATTTGAACTTGAATTCGGCAAGTAAAAATACCGAATCCCGTTATGATAGTCTTTAAACAGTAAATCTAGTTCAAATTTTTTTGAATAAAAAAATAGAATC
>NZ_QPJF01000007.1:0-117814 GCF_003337665.1 Halanaerobium sp. ST460_2HS_T2 | reverse complement strand
ATAGGGGTGTTTTTGTATTTTTTATGACTACTTTTTTGAGCTTCTTCCTATGTTTATCAAGGTTTTATTACTAAAACCTAACGCCGAAAGTTGAGATAATAATTTTAAAGGTATTAAGATCTATAGGACTCTTTATTATATACCGGTTATAACTTCCTGGGTAGCCGGTTCACTAATCTGGAAAATTGTTTTAAATCCGCAGTTTGGAGTTCTAAATAATATTTTAAATTTTATAGGTCTCCAGGGACCAGGCTGGTTATATGACCAAAGCTGGGCCATGCCAGGGATAGTACTTGCTAGTATCTGGAAAGATGTTGGCTTTTTTGGTCTGATTTTATTTTCTGGTTTAAGAGGGATTTCTCCAACTTACTATGAAGCAGCAAAAATTGATGGAGCAAATAGCTGGCAGAGATTTAAAAACATAACTTTACCACTGATATCTCCTACTTTATTATTTGTCATTATTATTTCTCTGATTAATTCTTTTCAGCTTTTTCCCCAGGTAATGATTATGACTCAGGGTGGTCCAAATGGAGCAACTCAGGTAATGGTCGAAAGAATTTATAAATATGCTTTTCAATATTATAAGATGGGTTATGCTTCAGCTTTTTCATGGTTATTATTTATTATTGTTTTTGTTGTAACACTTGTTCAGATGAAACTGCAAAAAAGGTGGGTCCATTATGAGTCATAATAAATTAAAAGGCAGTATATTCTTTTATTTTTCAGCAACTTTAATAGCAATTTTCATGCTTTTACCTTTTTTCTGGATGATCAGTACTTCTTTAAAAAGTAGTGGTTCTGTAATGACAATACCTATACAGTGGATTCCAGAAAATCCTGGTTTTAATTCTTATAGAAAAGTTTTTGAAATTTTTCCTTTTGCCAGATCCATTTTTAACAGTGTTTTTGTGGCAGTAGCTACAACATTAATTACGGTTTTGTCATCTGCAATGGCAGCTTATGTTTTTGCTAAATTTGAATTTAAGGGAAGAGAAATTTTATTTTCGCTTTATCTGGCAACTCTCATGATTCCCAAACAGGTAACGATGATTCCCAATTTTTTAATTATAAGAGAAATTGGTTTATTAAATACTTTTACTGGTTTAATGCTTCCATCCTTATTTAATGCTTTTGCCACATTTATGCTGCGGCAGAATATAAAGACAGTTCCTGATTCTTATATAGAAGCTGCAGTAATGGAAGGATCATCACAATTTAGAATTTTTAAGGACATAATTTTACCACTTGTAAAGCCGACTCTGGCTACCCTAACAGTAATTACATTTATGGAAGCCTGGAATAGATATCTCTGGCCTCTAATTGTTCTGACAGATCGAAGTAAAATGACACTTCCGGTTGGTCTGAGCCTATTAAATGGTCAGTATGGAGAACAGTACAATCTTTTGATGGCAGGAAGTTTAATTTCGATAATTCCGATGTTACTGGTATATATTTTTGCGCAGAAATATTTTGAGAAGGGTTTAAGTGTAGGTGGAATAAAAGGTTAATTTGGTGGAGGTGAGTAAAGAGAAAATTATTCTATTTTAAAATTTTAATACTGGTCTTTTAAAAATCAACTGAATAATCAAAGGAGGAAAAAGAATGCTAAAAAGAGTATCTATATTATTAATGGTGAGTATACTTATTTCTTTACTAGGTTTTACTTCAGGAGTGTTAGCACAGGATGCTACAGAAGTCGACTTTATGACTTTTTCTGGTAGTGGATCAAACCTGGAATACTTAAATCAGATGAAAGAGGAATTTGAAAAAGAAAATCCGGAAATTAAGATTAATATTATGACTGTAGGTTATGAAGATTACTTTGTAAATTTACAGACTAAAATTGCCGGTGGAATGGCTCCTGATGTTTATGAATTAAATTATGAAAACTTTGTTACTTATGCAAAAAAGAATGTATTAAAAGAACTGGATACTGTGATTGATCAAAATGAATTTGATAAATCTCAACTAAATGAAAAAGCTCTAAATGCATTTCAAATAAATGATAACCAATATGGTCTGCCATTTAGTTTTTCAAATGTAGTTATGTTTTATAATGAAGAATTATTTGATCAGGCTGGTGTTGATTATCCAGACAGTGACTGGAAGTGGGATGATTCGCTGGCGGCAGCTAAACAGATCAGGGATTTAGGACAGCATATTTATGGAATTTATCAGCCGGTAACTTTTTGGGA
The DNA here is from genome assembly GCF_003337665.1 of Halanaerobium sp. ST460_2HS_T2. Lineage (NCBI taxonomy): Bacteria > Bacillati > Bacillota > Clostridia > Halanaerobiales > Halanaerobiaceae > Halanaerobium > Halanaerobium sp. ST460_2HS_T2. The sequence goes on along the minus strand of NZ_QPJF01000007.1, from coordinate 115,616 downwards.
ATTCTATAAGATGGTTGAGCAAAACGGAGGCTCAATTATTGATGAGCAGAAAAAAGAATTTGTAATTAACTCCCCGCAAAATATTAAGACTCTGGAGTATATGATAGACAGAGTTCAGGAGAGTAATGTTATGCCAACCGAAGCTCAACTTTCTGGTATGCAGGATTGGGATTTATTTAAATCCGGTAGAGTAGGTATGATTGTGACCGGCATCTGGGCCTTTCCTGATTTTGCCAAAAATATTGATTTTGAATGGGATATTGCAGTAGAACCTGGAAATACTCAAAAAGCTACTCACTTTTTTGCTAATGGTCTGGTAATGAATAAAAAAACTGATAAATCTTCTGAGGCTTTTAAATGGATGAGTTTTTTATCAGCAAGCAAAGAGGCAGCAGAAATCAGAGTTGAAAGTGGTTGGGAACTTCCTGCAATTACAGATCAGGAGATATTGAGTGATTATACAGAAATAACCCCCCCTGAAAATAGAAAAGCAGTATTTGAATCACTTAATTATTTAGTAACTCCACCTGTGATTGAACAATTTGCTGAGATGTCTGATATTATTAATCAGCAAATACAGGCAGCTAGAGATGGATTGAAAACTCCCGCAGAAGCTTTAAATGAAGCTCAGACACAATTAGAATCAACTATAGAAATTAATTAATGATAATTTAAAAGATATATTATAGTTGAGGTAGTATATTGGTTACATAGATTTATAAACTTTTATACTACCTCTTAATAATTCAAGAAATTTAGGAGAGATTAATTATGCAGAAATATAATATTAAACATATACCGGAAGGATTTAATGATCCTTATAGGAATTTTGATTTTGAAAGAATACCAAGAAAACCTGTTGAAGATGATTTTGTAATTATTAAAGCAATAATTGAACCAGATAATCTGACTGAAAAAGATGTTTTTTTAAACTGGAAGTTAAATGGGAAAGAACAGAAAAATATAAAATCTGAAATAGTAATTGATCACGTAAATGATAAAAAATATTACAAATTTGAGCTGGGTAGATTTTCGGCTGAAGATAAAATTGAATATTATATTAGTGTTAAGAATCAAAAGTCTAATATTAAATCTAATAAATTTGAATTTATTACTGCCAAAAAATATAAATTAGATTCAATTGAAAAAGTTAATTATAATCAAAAAAATAATTTTTTAGAAGTCATCTTTTCAGAAACATCAAATATGGTCCCCAGAATTTATTTTTATTTTGATCAGGGGAATTTACGAATTTCTTTATCTTTAGAGGAAATAGTAATAGAAGGTGAAGAAAGAGTTGAACTTGATAAAAGAAATGGGCAGTATTTTTTAAAAGATGACGAGACTGGAATAGAAATTCAGGTCAGTAAAGAACCAATGAATATAATTATTAGGCAAAAAGAAGATATCTTATTAAAGACAGCTGAAAATATTTTGCCAGCCTTTGAATTAACTAATTACTTTAATGGGAAATTTGAGCTCAATATTAATTTTGAAAATAAGGCAGAAGATTTTTTTGGTTTTGGAGAAAGATACAATAGTCTAAACCAAAAAGGATTAGAACCGGATATCTGTGTTTATAACGAATATTTATATCAAAAGGATAAAACATATATTCCAGTACCGTTTTTCTTTACTTTAAGTGGTTTTGGGCTAAATATTAACACTCCAAATTATATCAAATTCTCTTTAAATCAGGAAAACAAAATTTTGCAAATCAAAACTAAACTAAACAATAATAAAACAAATTTGAATTTTGATATATTCACCGGCAAACCCAGATCAATTTTAAAGAAATATTTAAAAAAAGTGGGACAAGCAAAATTACCACCTAAATGGGTTTTTGGGCCCTGGATGTCAGGTAATAGCTGGAACAGTCAGGATATTATTTCCAAACAGATACAGCTAATGAATGATTTTGAGATTCCCGCAACTGTAATTGTGGCAGAAGCCTGGAGTGATGAATCAACATTCTATATTTTCAATGAAGCTGAATATGATTTAAAAGAGGGAAAAGAGAGTTTTACTTATGATGATTTCAAATTTAGTAAGGATGGTAAATGGCCTGATCCAAAATCTATGGTAGAGAATATTCATAACAATAATCTTAAATTTATTTTATGGCAGATTCCAATTATCAGAAAACCAGAAAATAATAACAGACAGCATTTAAATGATGAAAAATTTGTTATAGAAAATAATTACTGTGTTTTAAATGAAGATGGTAGTCCCTATAGAATACCGGATGGCTGGTTTAAAGGGAGTCTGCTTTTAGATTTTAATAATCAGGAGGCAGTTAAATGGTGGTTTGAAAAAAGAAAATATTTAACTGAAGAGCTTAATGTAGATGGATTTAAAACCGATGGCGGAGAATTTGTTTTTGATGAGAATATTGAATTTGCTGATGGTAAAACTGGAATGGAAATGAGAAATGAATATCCGATCAGCTATATTAAAGCCTATAATGACTTTATAGGCGAGGAAAGAATAACCTTTAGTCGAGCTGGTTTTAGCGGAGCACAAAAGTATCCCATTTACTGGGGTGGAGATCAAATTTCAGATTTTAAAACACTGAAGAATATGATTGTTGCCGGGCTCTCAATGAATATCTCTGGTAACCCTTTCTGGGGCTGGGATATTGGAGGCTTTTCTGGCGAAATTCCAACAGCTGAATTATTTATCCGTTCAACTCAAATGGCAGTCTTCTGTCCGGTAATGCAGTTCCATTCTGAAAATTATCTTGAAACAGATAACTGGGATCGCAGTCCCTGGAATATAGCAGAGAGAACAGAAAGTGAAGAAGTCCTAAATATTTATAGAGATTATGCAAATTTGAGAATGAATTTAATACCATATATTTATCAGGAAGCATCTAATTCAGCAAATAATTATGAGCCAATGATGAGACCCCTTGTTTATGATTACCCTCAAGATCAAAATTTAATTAATATTGAAGATCAGTACTTATTTGGCAGATCACTTCTGGTTGCTCCGATTATAGAGAAAGATTCCCGACAGCGTGAAATCTATTTACCAGCAGGTAAATGGATTGATTTCTGGAATGGCCAAGAGTATCAGGGTAATAAATATCTTAAATATTTAGCTGATTTAGAAAAAATTCCGGTATTTATAAAAAATAATTCCGTTGTTCCACTCAACTTGAATGAGGACTTTGAGCTGGGTAAATATATAGGTAATGAATTAGATGAATATAATAAACTTGCATTCTGGGTAAATGGAAATATAGAAGAATATACATTTGAAGATGACTTGAATAATAAGCTAGTATTAACTCAAACAGCTAATAAAATAAAAGTGAACTTTAATGATGCTGATTTAAAGGAAGTATATATACTTACCAAAGAAGATAGCTTTGATAATAATTTAGTATCTGCAATGAAAAATGATAGTGATTTTTTTGTTTATCAAATTACTAATGAGTGATTAATATGAAATTAAGAGATTATCATAGATTTACAAAAGAATTATCTCAGAATCTAAAATCTGAAGCTGATGTTATAGGATTACTGGCACTAGGTTCTATGGCTGAGAAAGATCATGATCCAGATCTCTGGTCTGATCATGATTTTTCCATAATAGTAAAGGCAGGAAATCAGGATAAATATATAGACAAACTTTTCTGGCTTCCAGAAGAGTATGAAGCTGTTTTCACTTATAAAGAAGCGGCAAACAGTAGAAAGATAATATTAAAAAATATGCATTTAATTGAATATGCTGTTTTTACATTAGAAGACCTCAAAAAACTTAAAATTAATAGTTATCGGCTTTTAATTGATAAAAATGGAATTAGCGATTATATTGAAGAAATAAAAAATGAGACTTCCAGGACTTCTAAATTACTAACAGAGAATAAAGTTTTGCTTGGAAATCTATTGACAGATCTCTTCATTGGGATTGGTAGATATAAAAGGGGAGAAAAGATAAGTGCTCACTACTTTATTAAAGAAAAAGGATTAAAGCAATTATTATTATTAATCGAAAAGAATATCGATAATAATGAAATAGATAATTTAGATAACCTTGATCCTTTCCGAAGATTTGAATATAATTATCCTGACTTAGCTTTAATGATTAATCAAATTATTGATGCTGAAATAATTTCTGCTGCTGAAAATATACTAGAATTTCTGCAGGCTCAGCTGAGAGAAGTTCTTGATTTGTCAGAGCAAAAAACTATTAAAATATTGAATAATTACATTAAAAAATGAATTTAGGAGTGATAAATTTGGCGGGGAAATTAAAAGACTATCGGCTTAAAAATAATCAGATTGAACTAATATATGAATCTAAAATCTATATTGTTGAAATAATTGAAGCAGGAATAATTCATCTTTTTGATTCAGATTATAAGGATTATAATTCTTATGCTGTTGAAGATTATGAATTAACTACTGCAGATACTGACTTTGAAATTAATAATAAAAGGGGTAGATTGCTGATAACTACAGCAGAACTCATTATAGAGATAGAAGATAATTTTAAAGTAGATTTTTATGATCTAAATCATAACCCTATTTCTAGAGACTATTCAGGAGAAAGGGACCCCTTTATTAGAAGAAATAACAGTAACCTTGCTGAAGAAGAAGGTCATAAACTGCAGGAAGAATTAAAGGACAAGCCTGTTGAAGTTTTAAAAGAAATTACTGCTGCAGAAAAATTTTATGCTCTGGGAGATAGAACCGGTCATTTAAACAATAGAGGCTACAGATACCAACTCTGGAATACTGATGACCCTTCTCCTCATGTAGAAAGTTTTGAGGTCTTATACAAATCGATTCCATTTGTGCTTGGTTTAAAAGATGATTATGCTTATGGTTTGTTTTTTGATAATAGCTTTAGATCCTATTTTGATTTTGGCAAAGAAAATAATGACTACTTTTATTATGCAGCTGAGGGAGGTAGTTTAAACTACTATTTTATTAATGGCCCTTCAGCTAAAAAAGTAATAGAGTCCTATACCAAACTAACAGGAAGAACTCCTCTGCCGCAAAAATGGACACTTGGTAATCAACAGAGTCGTTGGAGTTATGACAGTCGAGAGTGAGTTGAAGAAATTGCTGATAACTTTAGAAAAAAAGACATACCCTGTGATGTAATTCATTTAGATATTGATTATATGGATGATTATAAGGTTTTTACCTGGGATGAAGATAAATTTAATAACATGCAGGAAATGATTGAAAATCTGCATGAAAAAGGTTTTAAGGTTGTAACAATAATAGATCCCGGTATCAAAAAAGAAAAAGGATATCAGGTATTTGACCAGTGTCTTGAAAACGAATTTTATCTAACAGATCCAGATGGGATTCCATATGTAAATGAAGTCTGGCCGGGTGAATGTGTTTTCCCTGATTTTACTAATTCAGACTGCAGGAATTGGTGGGCGGATAATCACAAAAGATTATTAGAAATTGGTATTGACGGTATCTGGAATGATATGAATGAACCTGCAAGTTTTAATGGTCCTCTACCGGAAAATGTACTCTTTGATAATGATGGAAAGAAAATAGAGCACAAAGAGGCCCACAATATTTATGGCCATTTAATGTCTAAATCAACTTATGAGGGTTTAAATAATTTAACTGATAAAAGACCTTTTGTAATTACAAGAGCAAGTTATGCAGGAACTCAAAAATATTCTACATTCTGGACAGGTGATAACCAGAGCCTCTGGGAACATCTGCGGATGGCCCTTCCGATGCTGATGAATATGGGACTCAGCGGACTCAGCTTTTCTGGAACAGATATTGGTGGTTTCGGTTTTGATTCTTCTGCCGAATTACTGACTCGCTGGTATCAGGCAAGTATTTTTACTCCACTGTTTCGGAACCACAGCAGTACTGGTAGTAGAGATCAGGAGCCATGGGCTTTTGATCAGGAGGTTGAAGAAATTTCTAAAAAATATATTAAGTTAAGATATAAATTTATTCCATATATTTATGATTTGCTCTGGCAGGGAGAAAAAACGGGATTACCTGTTATGAGACCTTTATTTCTCCATAATCAGAGTGACAATAACACCTATAATTTAAATGATCAGTTTTTAGCTGGTGAAAATATCATGGTCGCTCCAGTAGTTCAGCAGGGGCAGAAGTATAGAAAAGTTTATCTGCCAGAAGGTAAATGGATTGATTACTGGACTGGAAAAGAACATCAGGGTAATAATTATATTCTAAAAGAATCTAATCTTGATACTCTGCCGATGTACATTAAAAAGGGCAGTATTATTCCAAACTATGAAGCTCAAAATTATATTGGAGAAAAGGAAATGGATGAACTTAAACTTAAAATATATCCTGGTGATGGTAGTTATCTTCATTATCAGGATGATGGAGAAAGCTTTGAATATCAGAAAGGTAAGTATAATTTATATAAATTTACTCAAAATGTATATGATCAAAATTATAAAGTAACTCTGGAATTTGAAAATAAAGGATATAATGAATTTTACAACAGCTTTGAAGTTGAGTTTTTTAATACTGAAATTACTGAGATAAAAGTTGATGAACAAAAAATTAATTTTGAAAAAGGAAGTCAAAGTGTTACTTTTAATATTGAAGGAGACTTTTGCAAAATTGAGTTATTAAAAACTTAAATAATGAATAACTTATGTCCGTCTTTTTGGCGGGCATTTTTTTATTAAAAAAGTTTATTATGTTATAGACGCTTTTCTCATCAGGTTTTAAAAGATGAATAAGTATAATGTTTGTGTAAGAGTATTTTTGGTTGTGGTAACTAGGAGTTCAGTTATCAAAATCTGAAGCAATAAGAGTTTTATCAATGGAAATAAGATGAACCTACAAATGTTATTTAAAACATATATTGATAATTTTTCTTTGTTCTAATAAAAAGTATCTTATAAATTTATTGCTTTATCATTTTAGTATATTAAACCTTGACATTGGCAAAGGAGCAAAATATAATACAAATTAAATAAACTTTAAACAAAAATTTTAAGATGGGGGTAAAAAGAAATGAAAAAAAACTCTGAGAAGCAAGAAGAGAAAATGGGACAAAGCAATTTTAATTCATTTTTAAAACTCTGTTTAACGGTTTTAGTAATTGTTGTAATTACCGAAATGTTTGGAACCAAGACCTTTAGACTGGGTCCGGGTAGGGTTGTTTTACTACCGATGTTATTTGCAGTCGTTATTGGAATGTTGATAACTCCTGATCTGCTGGGCAGTAAAATGGAAAGTTTAAAAAAGATTATTTCTATGGATGAGGTAAAGATGGCGGGATCATATGTAATGATTGCTCTGTTGCCATTAGGAGTTAAGTACGGAACACTTGTGGGACCAAATATTGTTGAAGTTGTAAAAGCTGGGCCTGCTTTTTTGCTGCAGGAATTAGGTAATTTAGGTACAGTCTTTATTGCTCTACCTTTGGCTCTATTTTTGGGGATGGAAAGGGAAGCTGTGGGTGCAACAGCAAGCATTTCTAGAGAACCTACTCTGGGAGTAATTGGAGAAAAGTATGGGATTTCATCTCCGGAAGGAACTGGTGTACTTGGTACATATTTAATGGGAACAGTATTTGGGACAATCTTTTTTGGATTATTAGGTGGTTATTCAGCAGCAACAGGACTCCACCCACTTGCCCTGGCAATGGCCAGCGGAATGGGAAGCGGTTCAATGATGGCTGCGGCCTCGGGAGCACTTGCAGAAGCAGTTCCAGAGATGAAGGATGGAATTCTGGCCTATGCAGCAACAAGTAATATGCTGACAGGGGTGACAGGTTTATATTCTGTTATCTTCTTAGGACTGCCGCTTGTTAATTTTCTTTATGACAAACTGTATCCATTTTTTTCAAAAAAGAACAGAGGTGATAAATAATGAGTCTTAACTTTGATAGAAGTTTAGAATATTTAAAGATGCTGATTATTGTTGGAGTTTTAATTTTAATTGGACAGAGAATTGGTTATGGAGTAAATGTGATGCCTGCACTACCAGGTATGTTAATTGTCATCTTAATTTCTTTTATTGCACTGACTATTAAAGATAGTTTTCCTGAGCTTAAGTTTCCAGCTTTTGCCTGGGCCTCATTAATTGCCCTGATTTTAAGTATGCCTTTTATGCCTACATCAGATATATTTTTGAAGTTTACAAATGAAGTCAACTTTTTGGGAACAACAACTCCAATTCTTGCCTTTGCCGGGATTTCCGTTGGTAATAAGATTCAAAAGTTGAAAAAATTAAGCTGGAAGGTATTTATAGTTGCTATTGCAGTATTTATAGGTACTTATTTTGGCTCTGCTATTATTGCCCAGATAGTTCTGAAGATGCAGGGTATTATTTAAAAATATTTATAATGAGGAAGTGTTCTGCTTGCAGAAAAGTGAGATAAAAGCAAAGATAATTGATGTTATTGAAAAAAATAAAGATCAGATCATTGAGCTGGTGGAAAAGATTTATAATAATCCTGAGCTCGGTTACAAAGAAGAAGAAACCACTAAAATTATGGCTGAAGCCTTTGCAGAATTGGAAATTGATTTTAAAGAACATGAAAACTTAAGTGGGATAAATGCTCACTTTAAAATGGAAAATCCGGGTCCTAAAATTGCTGTTTTGGGTGAGTTAGATGCGATTACCTGTGCTGAACATCCTGATTCTAATCCTGAGACTAAGGCTGTCCATGCCTGTGGTCACAATATTCAGCTTGGGGTAATGTATGGAGTTGCAGCTGCCTTAAAAAAAGCCGGAGTAGAATCTGAACTGGCCGGGAGTCTTAATTTTATTACTACTCCAGCTGAAGAATTTGTTGAGCTTGAATATAGAGATCAGCTCAAAGAGGCTGGGGAAATAAGCTATTTTGGTGGCAAACAGGAATTGGTTAAAAGAGGAGTTTTTGGGGATGTAGATATTTCAATTATGATGCATTCCCTTAATCTGGACTCAAAAAAGGCTCTGATTGCACCCAGAGGGAATGGTTTTATTGGTAAAAAGATTAAATTTATAGGAAAGGAATCGCATGCGGGCTCAGCTCCAGAAAAAGGAGTAAATGCTTTAAATGCCGCAGTTCTAGCAATTAATAATATTAATGCTCAGCGGGAGACCTTTGCTGAAGAAGATAGAGTAAGGGTACATCCTATTATTACCAAAGGTGGAGATATAGTTAATATTGTTCCGGCTGATGTTCGGCTGGAAAGTTATGTCAGGGCCAGAAATATTGAAGCAATGAAAAAGGCAAATCAGAAGGTTGATCGCTCTCTCAAAGGAGCAGCGATGGCGGTGGGGGCAGAGGTTGAAATCAAAGATATTCCCGGTTATCTGCCGCTTTTAAATAATCAGGATTTAGATGCTATTTTAAAATCAAATCTTTTAGAGCTGATTGATCAGAGTGAGCTTGCAGTCGGTGGTGATTTTACCGGGTCTTTTGACTTTGGAGATATTTCACATCTGATGCCCTCTTTACATCCGTTTTTTGGTGGTGTTATAGGAGACCTGCACACTAGGGACTTTAAAACTGAGGATCAGCAAACTGCCTATATTTTACCTGTAAAAGCCCTGGCAATGACTATAGTGGATCTGCTTTATAATCAGGCTGAAAAAGCTGAAGAAATAATAAAAGACTTTGAGCCCAAACTCAGTCAGGAAGAGTACCTTGAACTTTTAGAAGATTTTTCTTCAGAGTTAATCTTTAAAAGCTAATGATTAATCTTAATCAATTAAAATTTTAAAAATAAAAATTGTTTCAGCAGCGGCAGAGTTAATTCACTGCCGCTTTTGCTTGCTAAATACCTAAAGAATTATTATAATATGTATTAGTGGTAAAATTAGTAAGGTTATTTTATTGATTTTTTAATAGAAGAAAGGAATGATTTAAAATGGAATCAAATAAAACGCTCTGGCAGCTTTATAAATCGAAGCCGCTGGTTTTAAGGATAGGAATTGCATTTATTTTGGGTTCACTGCTGGGATTGTTTTTGGGGGAATCAGTACTTGTTTTAGAACCTCTGGGAACACTTTTTATTAAACTTTTAAAAATGATAATTATTCCAATTGTCTTTTTAACCCTTGTAGCTGGAATGAGAAGCTTAACCCCATCTAAGTTAGGAAAGGTAGGTGCCCAGACTGTTGCCCTTTATTTAATTACAACTGCTGTTGCAATAGTAATTGGTTTATTTACAGCAAATTTAATTGCTCCGGGAATAGGACTTACTTTACCATTGGAAGCAGAGATTATGACTAAGGAAGCGCCTTCACTGGCTGAGGTCTTTATGAATATTGTGCCCAGTAATCCTATTGCAGCCTTTGCTGAGGGTAATGTCCTGCAGACAATTTTCATTGCTATAGTCTTTGGTCTGGCTCTAGCTGTACTTCAGGAAAATGCAGAAGGTAATATTAAATCAGGTGTAGAGAGTATTTTTAATATGATTGAGGCTGGTGCAGAAGCGATGTTTAAAATAGTCTGGGGTGTTATGGAGTTTGGAGTTATTGGAGTCTTTGCGCTGATGGCTTCAGTATTTGCCAAAACAGGTGTTGACGCACTAGTTCCCTTTAGTAAACTTATTTTTTCTCTTTTAATAGCGGTAATTGTGCACATTGCTGTTACTCATCTGCTGGTAATAGTCAGCGGACTTTTAAAGCAGAGACCAATGGGCTTTTTAGCGGGCGTTAAAGATGCGATGCTTACTGCCTTAAGTATTAGATCGAGCAGTGGTACTCTACCGGTTTCCATGGCCAATGCAGAAAATAATTTAAGAATAGATGAAGAAATTTATAGTTTTACCTTACCGCTTGGGGCCACAATTAATATGGATGGTACTGCAATGTATCAGGGGGTAGCAGCTATCTTTGCTGCCAATTTAATCGGGCAGAGTTTAACTATTGCCCAGCAGGCTACAGTTGTTGTAACAGCAGTGCTGGCTAGTATTGGAACAGCAGGTGTTCCAGGTAGTGGTTTGATTATGCTGACCCTTGTTTTAACTCAGCTTGGACTTCCACTTTCAGTAGTTGGTTTTGTTGCGGGGATTGATCCAATTTTAGACCGCTTTAGAACAGTTAACAATGTAACTGGAGATTTGGCTGTAACTGCTCTGGTTGCAAAGTGGAATGATGCAATTGATTTTAGCTCAGGCAGCTGGAAGCAGTAGTGCTAATTTATTTGAATTGATAATGTTTTAAGTTAAAAAAATATATAAATAATAAAAAATCCCTTTTCTTAAAGAGTAGAATTTGCAGAGACTCCTTTGAGTAAGGGATTTTTTATATAATTGAGATATAATAATTTAAAATATAAAATTCAGCCTTTTAAATATCACTAAGTTTCTTTTTTTATATTTTTCCAGAAAAAGTCTATATGTTCTTCGGTTTCAGCTTCCAATTCTTCAAAACTGTCCAGTTCAAAGAGTAGATAACGCATTCTAAAAAATACAATGCCGCCAATGAATTCATTTGCCAGCAGAAAGCAGTTTAGATCACTCTTTATTTCACCTTTATCTTTCATTTTTTTGAAAAACCTTTCTCCAATTCTGACATTATTTTCGAGTCGCTCTTTCATTCTCTTTTTAACTTCAGGATGGCTGTGTTCCCGGAGCATAATTTTTAGCCACTTAGATTTATTTTTATCTTTCATCTCATCAATTATTAATCTGCCAAAAAAGTGAAGAATTTCAACTGGGTCTTCATTTTCATTCAATATTTTAGACTTATAAAATTCTTCTTCCATGTCAATCGGGGCCAGCTTTTTAAAGAGTTCAGAAAAAATAGCTTTTTTGCCCGAAAAGTGATTATAGATTGAGCTTTTCTGAATACCTACACTATCTGCTATTGCCCTGATCGAGGTTCCGTGATAACCATTTTTTGCAAAGAGATTTAAAGCAGAATTCAGTATCTTTTCTCTAGTATCTGCCAAATTATTTCACCTCCAAAAAGGCCGGTTTATAAATCAAAACTAAGGCCGGCAGGATTAAAAGTGAGCCAATTAAACAGCTGCCAACAGAGACTGTAACCAAAAAGGAAAAGAATTTAACCGGTAAAAAACCGGAGATTAATAAAACAGAAAAACCTACTATAACTGAGAGTGCATTAAAAACAATTCCTCTGCCTGATGTTAAAAGTGTTTTTAAGACCGCATCTTTTGCCTCCAGAGATTTTCTCTCTTTGCGGTAGCGCCAGAGGAAGTGGATTGTATAATCGATACCAACCCCGATCATAATTGAGGATAACATTGCTGTGATCATATTTAGTTCAATACTTAAATATCCCATTAAGCCAAAAAGAGAAATAACTGCAGTCAGTAGAGGTAATATTGAATAGAAGCCGGCTGTAAATGAATTGAAGAGGATCATTACAACTATGGCAACCAAAATAATGGATATCAAAAGACTCAGGACCTGACCTCTGATTACAACATCTACCATCTCAGATAAAAGGTCACCAAAACCCCCAACCATGGTAAAGATAGAAGCAGATTCTTTTTTGCTTTCCTCTCTTAAATAATGCACAGTACGGCTTATTTCATCTGTACTATTTGTCGGCATCCGGGCTGTGATCAGCGCATGCTGCCGGTTAAAATCGACCAGTTTATCCAGGTCACCAGACATTGAAAAGAGCAGAAAATACTGGGCCAGAGCATTACGAGAATCCGGTATTTTATCAAAGTTTATGTCACCATTATGCAGCTCTCTATTCATTTTTCTCATAATTTTGGAAACGGCAGTAACTTCACCAATCGTGTCATAAGTAGCAATATCTTCTTCAAATTCACTGATTTTCTGCATTATATCAGGTTCCATAATATCTCCTTCTGCAACTATGGAGATTGTGTTTGCTCCTCCAAATTTATTATTAACCAGCTCAGTTGCTTTAACTATTTCAGAATCTTTTTCATAAAAGCTCATTGGATTTGTGTCGATCTTTAAGAAGAAAATTCCACTGCTGATCATAATTAAGATAATTAGAGTAACAATAATAATTCTTTTGGGAAATTCAATAACTAGATTGGCAGTTTTACGGAGTATTTTTTCTAATATCCCCTGATCTTCCTCACTTTTTTTAAGAGGTGTTGCTACTTTTAAAAGGGAAAGAACTGCCGGGATAAATAAGATGCTGGCAACAATTGAAAAAGCAATACCTGCTGCTGCCAGAACTCCAAGCTGTCTGGCTGGAATAATGATATGACTGATCAGTGCTAAAAGACCAATCATCGTTGTTATTCCGGCTGCTATTACCGGCAGCCCGAGGTTGTTTACAGCATCTCTACTTATTTTTTTATCTAATTCAACATTTCTGGGGCCTGTTTTTTCGCCTTCTTCATCTAAGGCCAGCTCCTGATAGGCAGCAATAATGTGAATACCGTAGTCATTTGTAACGGCAATCATAATTATTGGTAAAATTATTGTAATTAGCTGAAACTTCCATCCTAAAATAGGCAGCAGGGCCAGTGAAAAAATTATTGACATTACAACAACCAAAAAGGGCAAAAACACTCCCCGGAGCTGTTTGAAAGCCAGGAATAAAAAAATCAACATAATTAATAAGCCAACCGGCATTAAAAGCCTCATATCGTGCTGGATTAGTTTTGCATTTAAGGCTCTAACTATCGGCAGGCCGGCCTTCATTAAGCTGCTTTGATCCGAAAATTTATTCTTTGCATCAGCAATTACCTGATCAATTTTATCTAAGACTACAGAGTCTGGAACATCTTCTTTGAGAACTGCTCCAATGGAAATCGCTTTGAAATCTTTGGAAACTACATTCCCGATAACCAGTTCATTACTTAAAAGGCGTTCTTTAAGTTCAGATTTTTCGGCTTCAGTACTGGGAATATCTCTGATTGCAGTTTCTATAATAAGCTGATTATCTTTACCTTCAATATCATTTAGGGTAAAGGGAGAATTAACCTTATCTATCTCTTTGATTTTCTCTAAGCTGTCTGAAATATATTTTACTTTTTCTAAAACACTTTTTGCTAACACATCATCTGCTTCAACTGTAATCATTACCATTTCCGTACCGCCAAAAATAGATTCGATTCCTTCAATTCTGCTGCGGGAGGGCATATGAGAAGGAATTAAACTCTTAATTGCAGTATCAAGCTGGATATTCTGCAGTTGAAAAGCAGCAGAAGTCGTGATCAAAAAGAAAATAATAATGATTATCCAGGGATGTTCAACTGCAGCCTGGGCAGCTTTTTTAATTATATTTCTTATCATTTTTTAACACCCTCTCCTTAAAAGTAGCTGTTTATTCCCAGATAGATTAGCTCTTCATTTGCTCTGGCTAACTGACTTCTCTGATCATCATTAGCCTTAAGAACTGCACCTGCTTCTATTTCCATTGCTTCAGTGAGCGAATAGATAATCTTAGGTCTTAAAACAATGAGCTCAGAATTGAGATCATAGAGCAAATTGGCCTCCCAGCTGTGAAACTGCCAGAAAGGTTTTTCAGCGTGAAGAGAGATAATTTGAGAGTCATCGATATTTTCAAATAATCTTTTCTGATAATAATACTGACCTAAGAGATAGAGGTTATTTCCAAACTTGTAATCAAAGCCGACAACTGTCTCCAGCCCATCATTAAAGATGGGAGATTTGAAATCATTGTAAACCACTTCTGAAAAAATACCGATGTTTTTCTGGCCAATATCACCTGTGATATCAAAGCCTGCTTTAGTTACTTTGGGATATTCATTTTGATTATATTTCTCCAATTCATTACCCCTGAAGAGAGAAAGAGAAAAGTCAAAACCATGCCAGCGTCTTTTGGTAAATTTAAGGGCCTGCTGAAAATCATTAATATCTTCTCTTAAGCCAACTACAGCAGTAAAGTGCTGAACATTATTTAAATAATATTTAGCCTGCAGTGCATTAATACCTTCTCTGTTTTCTAAAGGGTTAATTGCACCGATGTCAATTGGATTGAAATAATTGCTGGGTTTAATGTTGTAGGAACTGCCCCAGTTAAAAATTTGTTTACCGGCTCTCCAGTCAATGTTTTCTGTATAATAATCGAAGTACCCTTCTTTAATTGAGAGTTCTGTTTCTCTATTTTTATTATTCATTAGATACTCAGAATAGCTTTCAAGCCCCAGATTAAGATAAAAGCCACCTGTATAGGAAAAATCTTTTTCAATTTCCAGGTTTAATTCTGTCTGATCCAGATTATTCTCATTTTCAAGATCATAGATATATTTTGTCTTAAAATCCCCTGAAAGAGAAAAAGGAAGTTCAGCTGCAGCCGTTGAGAAAGCACATAAAGTTACTAGAGTAATTAAAATTATTAAAGATAGATATTTTTTCATTTTTAGCACCCCATTTTATTTCGTTAAATTCTGCTATTAAACTATTATCTTTCTAAATAGCGGGTAGTAAAGAGCTGGTCATCAAGGTTAATGTTAAACTTGATTTCTGTCATTTTCATAACTGTTTTAGTTCCTTTTTGTTCGTTTTTAACTGTTATCTTTTGAGCAATCCAGTTATTATCTATTTTTTTAAAGTCTTCCAGCTGGACTGTTTTTAAAAGCTCTTCGGATTGATCATAAAATTCAACTTTTTTTGGGGACCAAATATCAGTTTTGACCCACATCTTACCATATTTATAGTTAATGTCGGGATCAGTCGGATTAAGTTTTAAAAGATATTCTTCATTGCTGCTGTCTAAAACATCGGCCTGGTAATTATCTTTATAATTAGCTCCACTGAAAACAGTTAAATCAATATAGCTTAGATCAGATCCGACAAAATTGCCATTCTTTTGTGAACCAGAGATTTTTCTGACTGAACCAAGAACAGGTAAAAAGAGGTACATATCTTCTTCAGAACTGCTATTATCTTCCAGAGATAAGAATGCTGTCCCTGCAACATCAGCAGGAGAGGTAAATTCTATTAAAGATTTTTCTACCTCACCTTCTTTATGACGACTATTAAGCTGTCGGCTCCGCATATCACCGGCAGCATTATATAACTCCATAGTCATCTGCATGGAAGCTGTTTCGGCCTGACGGGCATTTTCAATGTTTGTTAGAACTTCTTCACCACTTAAATCCTGAGCAGCTGCGGCAAAAGAAAGAGTTAATATAAAAAGACCTAAAAGCAGAATCGTGGATATTTTTTTCATTTAAATCAGCTCCTATTTTGATTGATAATAATTTAAGCTAAAGTCAGAATAATTTATCTATCTTTATTTTAACGAACGGTCGTTAGTTTGTCAACCTTTTTATTTTGCTTAGAGGAATTTCTCTATTACTAAAGAAATATATTAATAATCAAAGCTTAATTATTGATTTTAGAATTGAGAAAATTTAAGGAGGGTTTAAGTTGAGTCGGGAATTTTATAAAGAAAATAAAATTTCTATTTTAAATTCACTTAATTCAGATTCTGATCAGGGTCTGAATAAAACTCAAGTTGAGAAAAAGAGAGAAAAATTTGGTTTAAATAAACTGCAAGAAAAAAGAGGAGTTTCAGTCTGGCAGATTCTTTTAAATCAGCTTAAAGATTTGATAATCATAATTTTGATCATTGCAGCTGTACTTGCCTTTTTGATTGGGGATACTCTGGAAGGCTATGCAATTTTGGCTGTCATTGTTTTTAATACAATTATTGGTTTTGTGACTGAATACCGTGCTCAGAAAGCAGTGGCTTCCTTAAAAAATGTTTTGAGCAAAAAGGCACTGGTAATTAGGGATGGGAAAAAGCAAGAAATCGAAGCTGTTGATCTGGTACCGGGAGATATAATATTTATTGAAGAAGGGGATCAGATACCGGCAGATGCAAGATTGATTGATACTAATAATCTAACTGTTAATGAGGCTTCGCTGACCGGGGAATCGGAAAGTGTTGCCAAAGAGGCAGAAGCTCAGTTTGATTCTAAAAAGACTCTGGCCGAAAGAAATAATATGGTTTACATGGGAACAACAGCTGCTCGCGGTAAGGGTAAGGCTGTAGTCACCGCAATTGCCGAGGAGACAGAAATCGGAAAGATTGGCGCCATGCTGGATGAAACCAAGGAGGGAAAAACTCCGCTTGAAAAGAGACTGGAGAGACTTGGAAAATCACTGATTAAAATTACTCTGGCAGTAATTGCAGTTCTGACAATACTCGGAATTTTTATGGGGCGGCCGGTCTACGATACAGTTAAAACTGGAATTGCCCTGGCAATTGCTGCAGTTCCTGAGGGTTTGCCGATAATTGCA
Source organism: Halanaerobium sp. ST460_2HS_T2 (assembly GCF_003337665.1). Taxonomy (NCBI): domain Bacteria; kingdom Bacillati; phylum Bacillota; class Clostridia; order Halanaerobiales; family Halanaerobiaceae; genus Halanaerobium; species Halanaerobium sp. ST460_2HS_T2. The sequence continues at coordinate 98,458 of NZ_QPJF01000007.1, read as the reverse complement.
ACTGTGACCCTGGCCATCGGGATGAAGAAGATGGTTGAACATAATGCCCTAGTGAGAGAACTTCTGGCAGTTGAAACACTGGGTTCAGTTACCTCCATTTGTACCGATAAGACCGGAACAATTACTGAAAATCAGATGACACTCCGAAAAATTTACTTAAATGACCATCTAATTGAGATCAGTGGAACAGGCTATCAGCCGGAAGGAGATTTTCTGCTTGCTGGAGAAAAGATTGAACCGGCAGTTGAAGCGGGACTGGAGCTGACTTTAAAGTCCGGACTGCTCTGTACTTCAGCTGAATTAACTAAAGAAGATGGAGCTTATAAGGTGCTGGGAGAAGCAACAGAAGGAGCCCTCCTGACAGCTGGAAGAAAGGCTGGCTTTTCTAAAGAAAGTCTAAAAAATAAGGGATACCAGAAACTGGCTGAAATTCCTTTTAACTCAGATTATATGTATATGGCAGTTAGCTATGTTCTGCCTGAAGGAAAAGAACATCTCTATTTGAAGGGGTCACCGGATGTGGTACTTGAGATGTGTGATTCAATTATGCTTAACGGTGAGCAAAAAGAATTAACTGCTGCTAAAATAAATGAAATTCAGCAAAAAAATAAGAAGCTCGGTGAAGAAGGCCTCCGCATTCTGGGAGTTGCTTATAAAGAAGGCAAAAATTTAGATTCAGAAGAGAAGCTGCAGACTGAGATCAAAAGTTCGCTTACATTTCTGGCCCTGTCTGCGATTATTGATCCGCCAAGAGAGTCGGTTAAAGAGGCAATTAAAGAGACCAAAAAAGCGGGAATCAAAACTAAGATGATTACCGGTGACCAGATGGATACAGCTGCTGCAATTGCCAGGGAAGTAGGGATTACAGACAGCGATAGTGTAATCAGCGGTCAGCAGATCTCTCAGGCTTCTGCTGAAGAATTAAGAGAACTGATTAAAAACAATTCCGTTTTTTCGCGGGTTACTCCAGAAAACAAACTGCAGATCATTGATGCTCTGAATCAGGAAGAAGAGATTACTGCGATGACAGGTGATGGAGTAAATGATGCACCCGCTCTTAAAAAGGCCGATATTGGAGTTTCAATGGGGAAAAGAGGTACCACAGTTGCCAGAGAGGCATCGGATATGGTGCTTTTAGATGATGATTTTGCCACTATTGTTACAGCTGTTAGAGAAGGCCGAGTTATCTTTGATAACATCCAGAAGTTTATCTACTTTCTTTTTTCCAATAATCTGAGTAAAATTATTTATATCTTTTTGGGGATCATTTTCAATCTACCCCTGCCGCTTCTGGCGATGCAGATATTGTGGATTAATGTAGTAATTGATGTCTTTCCGGCTCTTTCATTGGCCTGGGAAAAAGAAGAGAATAATATTATGGAGAGGGAGGCCACAACCGAAAGAAATATAATGAACAGGGCATTTAAGAAGAAGGTTAGCCTGCACAGTCTTATTTTGGCAGCAGGTCCGATGCTCTTATATCTCTGGTCTTTAAATACAGACTACAGTCTGGAACTCAGCCGAACTTTAAGCTTTGCTGCCCTCTCGTTTATCCAGTTGTTTCATGTTTTCAATGCCCGCCGCAAGTCAGGTCTGGCCTTTGATAAAACACTTTTAGAAAATTATTATCTCTGGCTTGCAGTAGGAATTGGAATTGTATTTCAACTGGCAGCTATTTATTTAGGACCACTGCAGAAGATACTTTCTACTGTTGCAATTCCAATAGAATTGCTGCTGCCAACAGCTGCAGCAATTATTCTGCCAATGTTTTTGATTCAGTTAATGAATATTTTTGCTGGTAGAGATAAAAAATGATTCTAATATCTGTTATCTCAATTTAAAACTGGAGGGATCAAAGCTATGTTTAAAGCAGTTATTTTTGATATGGATGGTTTGATGTTTGATACTGAAAGACTTTCTAAGAAACTCTGGCAGGAACTGGCAGCAGAAAGAGGATATAATTTTGCAGGTGATTTTTTTGATGAGCTGGTTGGTTTGGATCTGGAGGATACCAGAGAATCATTTAAAGAAGCCCATGGACAAGATTTTCCCTATCTTGAAATGAGAGAAGAGAAAAATCGATTATTAAAAAAATACGTAAGGGAAAATGGAGTTCCAGCTAAAGAAGGACTCATAGAAATTATTGCTTATTTAAAAGAAAAGCATTATCGGCTTGCAGTTGCTTCTTCCAGTTTTAAAGAAAAAATTGAATTTTATTTAGATTCTATTGCTATTAGAGATAAATTTGATTATATAATTGGAGGAGATGGAGTAGAAAAAAGTAAACCGGACCCAGAAATTTTTATTAAGGCAGTTAACGGACTTGGAGTTAGTCCTGAAGAAGCTTTGATTATTGAAGACTCTGTTCATGGAGTTATGGCAGCAAATAAAGCTGGAATTAGAGTGATTATGATTCCTGATTTAGTAGAGCCAGCAGCAGAAATTGAGAAACTTGTCTATAAAAAATTAAATAGTTTAACTGAATTAAAACAGGTTTTGGAATAGGTTGAAAATTATCAAATAATTTTGAATATAAAAATATTTTTTGCAAATTGAGTATTTTTTTTAATATAATAAAACTAAAGATGAGAAATTTTTAAGACATCTTAATGTCAAATTACCAACTAATTTATTGGTAAATTTTGGGAGGTTAATTTAAATGAATAAGAAAGCTGGAAAAAGACTAATCGGTTCAATACCCAAAATTGGAATTAGACCAATCATTTATGGAAAAGAAAGAGAGAGGAGGAGAATCAATTAAAAAACTGCAGTTAGCTGTTGACTTAACCGAATTAAAATCAAGTCTGAAACTTTTACAGCAGGTTGGAAAATATGTTGATATTATTGAATTGGGAACTCCCTTATTAATTTCAGAAGGAATTTCGATTATACCGATAATAAAGGAGCTTTATCCGGATAAAATTATTTTCGCAGATTTAAAAATAATGGATGGTGGAGATATTATTTCTGAGCTTGCCTTTAAAAAAGGAGCTGATATGATTTCTGTTCTGGCAGCCGCCAATGATGAAACAATTAAGGCAGCTATAAAAAATGCTCAAACTTTTAATGCAAAGGTGCTGGTAGATATGTGTGCTATTAAAAATATTAAAAAAAGGGCTCAGGAAGTAGAACACCTCAAAACAGATTATATTAGTGTTCACCGGGCGACGGATCGCGAAAGAGATGGTACAGATCCACTCAAAGAATTAGAACTTATAGAAAATATTAAAACAAAAAAAGCTGTAGCAGGTGGGATAAATTTAAATAATTTTGAAGCCGCCTGTCGAAGTACTGCTGATACAATAATTGTTGGTGGAGCTATTTATCGTTCAAATAATCCTGCATCTATTGCCAGAAAAATGAATAAAATTCTAAATAATGTGAGGTGAGCTGATGTTAGTTAATAAGAGTCAGCAGGTATTGGAAGATCTTAAATTAATTTTCTCACAGCTTAAAGAAAAAGAAATAAATGAGTTTAAAGATTTAATTTACAAATCAGAAAGATTATTTTTTGCTGCTGCAGGCAGGTCAAAACTTATGCTTAAGGCAGTTGCTATGCGTTTTATGCAGTATGGTTTTGAGATTTATCTGGTTGGAGAAACTAATACTCCTGCTTTTAGAGAAAATGATTTACTAATAGTTGCAAGTGGGTCGGGTGAGACAAAAAGTACAATTTTATTTGCGGAAAATGCTAAAAATATCGGTGGAAAAATAGCCTTGATTACTGCCAGTAAAAATTCAACTCTTGCTAAAATATCAGACCAGATTGTTGAAATTCCAGTCAATAGAGTAATCTCTGAAAAGGAAAAATCACTTCCAGGAGGCAGCTATTTTGAAGAGGCTCTACTTATTTTGGGCGATAATTTAATTATCAGTATTGTAGAACAAAGAGAAATTAAAAATGACAAATTATATCAAAGACATGCAAATCTTGAATGAATTTTGCAAATTGTTACTAACTTGACTTTTTAAATAAAATATGATTATTATTAGTAAGCAAATTAGATAATAATTTTAGTAAAAGGAGATTAAATATGAGTTAGCATCTTTGGTCAGAGATTAATAAAGATAGTCCGGTACCTCTTTATTATCAGATAAAAGAAAGTATTCAGGAGGCACTTGACGAAGGGATTTTTAAAGTTGGCGAATCCATACCGTCTGAGATGGAGTTGTGCAGTATCTTTGAAGTCAGTAGGCCTACAGTCAGGCAGGCAATCAGCGAACTTGTCAGCGATGGTGCTTTAAGAAAAGAGAAAGGTAAAGGTACTTTTGTTGCCAATAAGAAGTTTAATTATGGTTCAATGCAGGATATTGTAACTTATTATGATAAGTTAATTCAACGAGGTTATGACCCCCAGACTGATATTTTAGAAAAAAATTTAATTAAGGCAAGTAAAAAGTTAAGTGAGAAATTACAGCTTAAATTACATGAAGAAGTAATTAAAATTAAAAGATTAAGAAAAATCGATCAAGAACCGATTGTAATAATTACAAACCACATTCCCTATAAATTATGCCCGAAGTTAATGGAAATTGATTTAAAAGATAAATCATTATACAGAGTAATTGCTGAAAACTGTGGTTATAAATTACAGCGTTCTGAAGTGGTTTTTTATCCAGGCCTGGCAGACAAAATTGAAGCTGAGCTTCTGCATCAACAAAAAGGAGATCCACTGCAGGTGATTAATACCGTTTCTATTGCCCAGGATGGTGTGTTATTTGATTATTTTGAATCTAAATTTAGAGGTAATTATGGTAAGATCTATTCAATAGTTGAAAATTAGCTAATTTAACTTCAACTGGAGTTTAAAAAATTTATCTTAATAAAAATTAGTTTTTCAATATAATTTATTTTCATAAAATTCTTGCAACAGGAAGAGAAATAATTTATAATAATAATTGAGGTAGCAAAATATTTTTTTGGGCTAACCTGTAATTACATCTTTACATCACTTTTCGAAATATTCACTAATTTTGAAAGGGGGCGAACTTTAAACAAAGCATTATTATTAGGCTTATAAGTCAGAATATTTTCAAAAAAATAAGGGGGTAGTTTTTTCAAATGATTAAAAATTCAAGAATGTTGACAGTATTGGCGTTAATTGTGGTCTTTACTTTTGTTTTTACTGCAGGTACTTTTGCTCAGGAATATGATATAGCCGTAATAATTAAGGCTACAGATTCTGGTTTCTGGCAGGATGTGCTTACAGGTGCTAAAGCAGCAGACGAGAAACTTGATAATGTTACAATTACCACCCACGGACCTACTTCTGAATCGCAAATTGCCGAGCAGGTTGCTATTTTAGAAAATGTTATTACCAGACAGCCTGATGCAATTGTAATGGCTTCAACAAGTTCGGATGCAAGTGTTCCTGCTCTTGAGAGAGCTTATGATCAGGGAATTAAAATTATTACAATTGACAACAAAGTAAATACTGATAAAGTTCATTCTCACCTTGCTACTGACAATATTGTTGGTGGTAAATTGGCTGCAGAAATGTTTGTTGAAATGGCCAAAGAGCATGGTAAATCAGTAGATTCTGGTAAAGTTGGTTTAATAAGTGCTATGGCTGGAGTTCAGGTTCTTTCAGATCGTGATGAAGGTTTTATCACTGGTTTAAACGAATATGCTCCTGGTTTAGAAATCTTAGAAACCCGCTATGTTGATAATAGAATTCCAGAAGCTTTAAGTACTGCGGAAGATATTCTGACAAGTCATCCAGAAGAACTGGTTGGATTTTTTGCCGATAATAACCATACTGGTGCTGGTGTTGCCAGAGCAATTGCTGAAAGAGGTATTGCCGAGGAAATTCCAGTAGTTGCTTTTGATGCTGATGACGCAGAAAAAAGAGCTCTAGAAGAAGGTACAATTGATGCTTTAATTGTTCAGGATCCATTTAGAATGGGATATGATGGAGTTCGTTATGCAGTAAGAGCAATTGAAGGCGAAGAACTGCCAGCATATGTTGATACTGGTGTTACAGCAGTAACCAGAGAAAATATGGATGACGAAGAAATTCAGAATTTATTAAATCCTGATCAGAGAGCAAAAGCGGTGTTAGCAGAATAACTATTAAACAAATTATACCGCCCGGCATCGGGCGGTATAACTTAATTAAATTTTTTTCATTTTAAAAATTATATTGCACAAATTTTGTTTATTTTAATTTAATATGATCGAGGGGGTAATTTAATGAACTTTACCAAAGAAGAAATCGCTAAAACAATTGACCATACCTTTTTAAATCCAGATGGAAGAATGGCAGATATAGAGAAATTATGCGAGGAGGCAGCCGAATATGGATTTGCTTCTGTAGCAATTGCTCCTGATTTTGTTGAATATGCAGCTAAAAAGCTGGCAGGGACAGGTGTAGAAATTGATGGTACAGTTGGTTTTCCACTCGGCTATAATACAACAGCCGCAAAAGTATTTGAAGCCAGAGAAGAAATTGAACTGGGAGCAACAGAATTAGATATGGTAGTTAATATTGTTGCTGTAAAAGATCATAACTGGAATAAAGTTAAAGACGATATTCAACAGGTAGCTGAAGTCTGTAAAGATATTACTTTTAAAGTCATTTTTGAAACCTGTTATTTAACAGAAAATGAAATAAGAAAACTGGCAGAAATTTGTCTGGAAATTAAGGAAGTTGATTATATTAAAACATCTACCGGTTTTGGTCCCGAAGGGGCAACAGCAGAAAATGTAAAAATAATGAAAGAAGTTGTTGGTGATCAAAAGAAAGTTAAAGCGGCTGGAGGAGTAAGGACACTGGCTGATTATAAAAAAATGATAGAAGCGGGTGCTTCCCGAATTGGAAGCAGTTCAGGTCTCAAGATTATTGCAGAACTGGATGAATAAAAATTATTATGATTGATGGAAGGAGGAAAGTCATTGTCTCAAGAAGAATATGCAGTAGAAATGGAAAATATTACTAAAACTTTCCCGGGAGTCAAAGCTCTTGATCAGGTTAATTTTAAAGTAAAAAAAGGTGAAATACATGGTCTGGTAGGAGAAAATGGCGCGGGTAAATCGACCCTGCTTAAAATATTAATGGGGGTTCATCAAAAAGACTCAGAAAGTGGAGATATCCTTTTAAACGGAAAGAAAGTAGAAATTAATAATCCTATCATGGCTGAAGAACACGGCCTGGCAGCAGTTTATCAGCATATGATGCTTGCTCCCAAGCTGTCTGTAGCAGAAAATATATTCTTAGGTCAGCAGCCAACAAAAAATGGCATAGTTAATTGGGAATATATGTATCAGGAAACAGCAAAATTACTTAAATCACTTGATTTAGATGAAATCAATCCCAGAGCAAGATTAGATACTTTAACTAATGTACAGCAGGAAATGGTTGCTATCTCAAAGGCTATTTCTCATGAGGCAAATATTTTGATCTTTGATGAGCCAACCGCTTTACTGGCTGAAAAGGAGACAGAGGAACTTCATGATACAATGCTGGACCTGAGAGAAAAGGGAGTTTCCATTATATACGTTAATCACAGACTTGATGAGGTATTTGAGGTCTGTGATCGGGTAACTGTTCTTAGAGATGGCAAGTATATTGGAAGCAGAGAAATTTCGGAAGTTAAAGAAGATGATTTAATCACTATGATGGTTGGACGAGAAATTGGTGATTTATATTATAAAGAGGAGATTGAAAAAGGCGAAAAGATTCTGGAAGTGAATAATCTCAATAGTGGTAAAAATGTTAAAAATGCCTCTTTTGAACTACACAAGGGAGAAGTACTGGGCTTCTTTGGTTTAATTGGAGCCGGTAGAACTGAACTTCTACGGACAATTTTTGGTGCTGATAAGATTGATTCGGGAGAAATTAAGATTAATCAAAAGGAAATAAAAATTAGAAAGCCAATTGACTCTATTAAAGCAGGAATTGGATTGATTCCAGAAGACAGACAGAAACAGGGACTGGCCTTACCGCTGAGTGTGCAGGATAACTGTACTCTAGTTAGCTCAATTTATTCAAGCAATTTGGGAGTTCTTGATAAAAAGAAAGAAGAAAAAGAAACTAAAAGAAATGTTGATGAACTAAACATTAAAACTCCATCGATAAGACAGAAAGTAAAGTTTTTAAGTGGAGGTAACCAGCAGAAGGTGGTTATTGCAAAATGGTTAAATGTTGATGCTTCAATTCTCTTTTTTGATGAATCAACGGTAGGTATTGATATTGGTGCAAAAAAAGAAATTTATAAATTGATGGCTGACTTATTAAAAAATGATAAAGCTATAATATTCATTTCTTCTTATCTTCCTGAATTATTGGGGGTATGTGACAGGATTGCTGTAATTTCAGAAGGTGAAATTACAGGTATTTTAGATAGAGAAGAAGCTACTGAAGAAAAATTATTACAATTAGCTACTGTATAAATTAAAAGGATGGTGTATTTAAAGTGGAAGAAAAAACAGTACAAGATAATAAGTTACTTAATTATTTTAAAAACAATCTTTCTAAAGCCACTTTGTTTCTGGTTTTATTTGTAATGTGGGGAATATTGTCTATTTTAAGTCCATACTTTTTTACCTATAATAATATTTTTAACCTGGTACGGCAGACATCAGTTATTGCAGTTGTAGCTACCGGTATGACTTTTGTAATTATTTCTGGTGGTATTGATTTATCTGTAGGTTCCATTGTTGGCGCAAGTGGTATTATAGTAAGTATGCTCTTAATTAATGGGACTCCAATTCTGCTAGCAGTTTTAATTACTCTCTTAATTTGTCTGGGTTTAGGGGCTGTCTCCGGAATGTTTATCTATGAGGGTAATGTACCTCCTTTTATTGCCACTTTAGGTATGATGAGTATGGCAAGAGGCCTTGCCCTGCTTTTAAGTGGAGGTCAGATTTTAACCGGACTGCCCAGGTCTTTTATCAATTTTGCTCAGGTTACATTTCTGGGAATTCCAATGCTGACAATTGTTTTGATAGTAGTAGTTGCAGCAGCCTTTTTTGTTTTAACTAGAACTCGTTTTGGCCGCAATGTTTATACAATTGGAAGCAGTGATGAAGTAGCAAGATTATCCGGTATTAATATGCGGGTAAATTATTATGCAATCTATATGTTAAATGCTTTTCTTTCCGGGGTAGCCGGAATTATGCTTACTTCTCGCTTATCTTCTGGAATCCCTACTTCTGGTAATATGTATGAGCTGGATGCAATTGCTTCGGTTGTAATTGGGGGAGCAAGTTTATCCGGGGCTGAAGGTTCAGTTTTAGGTACCATTATTGGTGCCCTGATTATGTCAACTCTCCGCAATGGTGGAAACTTACTTGGTGTTGACCCATTTTGGCTTAGAATGGCTACAGGTTTACTGATAGTGCTGGCAGTATTATTTGATCAGGTACGGAAAAAACAATAGGCAGGAGGGATCAATTTGTCTAAAACAAAAATTACAGTTATCGGCAGCAATATGATGGATTTAATTACAAACATTAATCGGATGCCTCGTCTGGGAGAGACAATTGAAGCTCCTGATTTTGATCTTGGCTTTGGTGGTAAAGGAGCCAATCAGGCTGTTGCGGCAGCTAAGATTGGATCTGAGGTAGTGATGCTTTCCAAAGTTGGAGATGGATTATTTGGTAGAGAAGTAATTAAGAATTTTAAGAGTTTCGGTATTGATACAGAATATGTTGAAGTGGTTAAAAATACTACCAGTGGAGTTGCTCCAATTTTTGTTGATAAAGATGGTAATAACAGAATTTTAATTGTCAAAGGAGCCAATGCCCATTTAAAGCCAGCTGATATAGATAGAGCTAAAGATAAAATTCTGGGCAGTGACTTTATTCTACTGCAGTTAGAAATTCCGCTGGAGACAGTATATCATGCTATCGATTTTGGAGTTGAAAATGAGATACCGGTTATTTTAAACCCGGCTCCGGCTGCAGAACTGGACTTTAAATATGTCAAAAAAGCTTCGATTTTTATTCCCAATGAAACAGAATTAGAAACAATTACCAAAATGCCGGTTGATAGTCTGGAAAATATTAAAAAAGCTGCGGAGTCACTTTTAACCCAGGAACTTGAAAAAATAATTGTAACTATGGGAGAAAAGGGTTCACTGCTGGTCTCAAAAGATATTACAGAATTAGTTCCCGCTTATCAGATTGAACCAAAGGATACAACAGGTGCTGGAGATGCTTTTATTGGCAGTTTTGCAAATTTCTATGCAGAAACAAAAGATATTTTAAAAGCTATGGAGATGGCCAATAAATATGCTGCCCTCTCAACTCTTAATACAGGCACCCAGAAATCTTTTTACAGCAGAGAAGATTTTGAAAAATACTTTGAATAGATAAATGCTAAATAAAAAGTTTTAAACATTATCTGATCAAACAGGAGGTATTATATTATGGGGAAATATATTTTAGCCCATGATTTTGGTACAACAGGAAATAAAGCAACTTTATATAATAGTGAGGGTCAGCTTGTTGGCAGTCATTTATCTGAATATGAAACTTTTTATCCAGAGGTTAACTGGGCGGAACAGAATCCGGCTGACTGGTGGCAGGCAGTCTGTAAGTCAACAAAGAAATTGATTTCTGAAAGCGGAATTAAAAAAGAAGAAATTGCTGTCATTAGTTTTAGTGCTCAAATGATGGGCTGTCTGCCCTTAGATAGGAATGGAGATCCTCTGCGTCGTTCAATTATCTGGGCTGACCAGCGAAGTACAAAGCAGGCAGATAAACTCAGAGATAAAGTAGGAGCAGAAAAGGTTTATCAGATAACAGGGCATCGAGTTAGCCCCGCTTATTCGGTAGAAAAAATAATGTGGATTATGGATAATCAGCCCGAAATTTATGAGAAAACATATAAGTTTGTTCATGCCAAAGATTATATAGTTAATAAGCTGACCGGTGAATTTGTAACAGATTACTCTGATGCCTCAGGTATGAACCTCTATGATATTAATAAAAAAGAATGGTCAGCCGAAATAATTTCTGCAGTTGGCCTGGATAAGGAGAAACTGCCGGAGGTGAGATCATCTTTTGACATTATAGGTAAAGTCCAAAAAGAAGCTGCCGAAGAGATAGGCCTTAAGGAAGGTACACCGGTAGTTTTAGGTTCTGGAGATGGGGCGGCAGCAGGAGTTGGAGCTGCAGTTGTCAGAGAGGGAAGTGCCTATAATTATATTGGTTCATCTTCCTGGATTGCCCTGGCCACCGAAAAGCCAATTTTAGATCCAGAGCAGCAAACTTTTAACTGGATCCATATGGACCCTGAAATGTATATGCCCTGTGGAACCATGCAGTCGGCCGGAGCCTCCTATAACTGGTTAAAAAACACTCTCTGTCAGGTAGAAGAGCAGGCTGCTCAGAATTTAGATCTTAGTGTTTATGAGCTGATGAATCTTTCAGTAGAAGATTCAAATCCCGGTGCCAATAACCTTCTTTATTTACCCTATTTGATGGGAGAGAGAAGTCCCCACTGGAATCCAAATGCCAGGGGAGCCTTTATTGGTCTGACTTTAAGACACGACAGAAAAGATATAATCCGATCAGTTTTGGAAGGAGTTACTTTCAACCTTAAAATAATCAGTAAAATCTTTGAAAATGAAATTGATTTTTCTCAGATTAGAGTTATTGGTGGTGGAGCAAAGGGCAGAACCTGGCGCAAAATAATGGCCGATATCTATGATAAGGAAGTTTTAATGCCAGAAATTCTGGAAGAAGCTACTTCTCTTGGGGCAGCAATTGCCGGGGGAGTTGGAGTCGGAATTTTCTCCGGAGTTGAGGTAGCAGAAGAATTAAATCCGATAGTGGAAAGACAGTTGCCAGATCCAAAGAATGTGGAGAAGTACAAAAAGCTTTATCCGGTCTTTAAAGATGCCTATTTATCTCTTGTCGGGGTCTATGACAGCCTTTCGAAAATTGATTAGGATTGCTTAAACTGGAATTTGGATCGAAATAATTTTAAAAAGCTGAGAATTTAATTTTTAGTGTTGATAAATTGGAGGGGTTAAAGTGCTTTATAGAAAATTAGGTAGTTCTGATTTAGAAGTCTCAGTTCTGGGCTTTGGCTGCTGGCCGGTGGGGAATGACTGGACAGAAGCTAACGATAAAAGTTCTGTAGAAACAATTAGAGAAGCGATTGAGCTGGGGGTAAATTTCTTTGATGTGGCTCCGGTCTATGGTTTTGGCCATGCAGAAAAAGTGCTCGGTGAAGCTATCAACGGAAAAAGAGATCAGATTTATATTGCCAGCAAATGCGGACTGCGCTGGGATGATTCCAAAAGAATAACCCGCAATCTTTCGCGTAAGAGTATTTTAGAAGAAATTGATTTGACTTTAGGCAGGCTGGATATAGATTATCTGGACCTCTATCAGCTGCATTGGCCCGATCCGAATACCCCTTTAGAAGAAACAATTTCTACCTTAAACGAGCTAAAAGAAAAGGGAAAGATCCGCAATATAGGCTTAAGTAATTATAATGTATTTTTGATCAAAGAGGCCCGAAAATATGGGGAAATTGTAAGTGACCAGGTTCTATATAATATGATAGACAGAAATTCTGATCACTATCACGATTTACCCCTAAACTACAGAACAGAGACAGAAATTTTACCCTATGCTGCAGAAAATGAACTGGGTGTAATTCCCTACAGTCCGCTCTGTCAGGGATTATTAACCGACAGTTTTGAAATCGAAAGACTTAATAATGGTGATGTAAGAACAGCCAATCCCGAACTTAGAGGTGAAAAGCTTCAGCATAATCTAAAAAAAGCGGCTGAGGTTAGAAAAATTGCTAAAAAGTTAGGAAAACCGATGGTGCAGCTGGTTTTAAACTGGCTTGCTGCTAAAAAAGGAATTTCGACAATTATTGCCGGCCCAACTAATGTGGAAGAGGTTAGAGAAAATGTCAGAGCCTTTGATTGGGAGCTGGATCCGGAGATAAGAACTGAGATTGACAATATTCTAGAGGAATAAGTTGATTTAAGTTTTTGATTATCTGAATATTAGTTTCAGCCATAAATAATTTTAAGAAAATTATTCTGAGAGTCTAATTTATCGAAAGGGGAATGATATTATGAAACGCAAGGGTATTTTAAACCGTGAAATTAGCAGAATTTTGGCCAGTCTGGGGCATGGACAGTATTTATTAGTCTGTGATGCCGGCTTTCCGATTCCAGAAGAAGCTGACTGTGTTGACCTCTCTTTGAAAAAAGGAATTCCTGATCTGCCAACAGTTTTGAGTACTATCAATGAGGAATTTATTAGTGAAAAGGTAATGTTTGCTTTTGAAGTACCTGAAAATAACGCACCTCTCTATGCTGAATTGGAAAGAATCTTTCCGGAAGTCGACTTTGAAGAAATTTCACATGAAAGAATTTTAAATGAAATTGCCTATGAAGCGCGGGCAATAATCAGAACCGGCGACTATAATCCCTGGGGAAATATTGTGCTGCAGGCAGGAACAGATCCTTATGCCTGGTTTGAAAAGGAAGGTTTAAAAATGCCTGATTTTTATAAAAAGCGGATTAAAGATATTGAAGAAACAGGAAAGAGAGATATGTTTTATAAGAGTGAGGAAGAATAGCTAGGAGGTAATCTATGGAGCTTTATGTTGATAGTGCAAATGTAGAAATAATAAAAGAATTAAATCAGTGGCTTCCTCTGGATGGAGTTACAGTTAATCCATCTATTGTTGCTGCTGAAGATAAAGAACTATTTCCTCTACTGGATGAACTATTAAAGTTAAGCAAAAAGCATCTTCATGTTCAGGTTTTATCAGAAAAAAAGGAAGAAATAATTAAAGAGGCTGAAAAACTGCATTCAATTTCAGAAAAAATTGTGGTTAAAATTCCGGTCAGTCAGCAGGGACTGGCGGCAATAAAGGAACTTGACACAGAGAAAATTAAAATTACCGCAACAGCTATCTTTACTGTGACTCAGGCTTTCAGTGCAGCCAAAGCAGGAGCAGCTTATCTGGCTCCCTATGTCAGCAGGCTGGATAGAGTAGAACAGTCTGGTGTTAAAATGGTCAGAGAAATGCAGGAGATGGTTGAGCTTAACGACTTTTCAGCAAAAATAATTACAGCCAGTATAAAAAATGCTAACCAGGTTAAAGAACTGATTAGAACTGGTGCTCAGGCGATGACATTGAGTCCGGAAATACTTATTCAATCTCATCAACATCCCCTGACTGATCAGGCTGTAGAAATGTTTAGAGATGACTGGATCAATAAATTTAAAAATTATAATCTTGACTCAAAATTAAAATAGAATTTAAATTACAGTCTTTAATCGAAATAATTTCAGAACTGAAATTGCTATTTTTTTGCTAAGCTGTAATTCAGACAATCCTGCCCTTAAATTTAGGCAGGATTGTTATTCTTCCGGCTGGAAAATTGATTTATCAGGCTAAAATATCATCAATTTTGATTTATGTAAAATGACTAAAAGTAAAAATAATAAAAAATAAAAGAATTATAAATTTTTATAAAAAAATAATCAGCTAATAATACAAACATAAAAAAGAATTAAACAAAAAAAGTTAAGAAAAAACTTGAAATTATTTTTAATTTATTATACAATTCAAATAGTTGCAAAACATTTAACAATTTTAATAATTTAATAAAATAAGTTATATTTTTGAAATTAAGAAAAAATATAAAACTATTTAATTTTTTAATAAAAAATCTGAAAGGGGTTTCAGATGGTAACAATATACGATATAGCGAGAAAAGCAGGTGTTTCAATTACAACTGTATCTAGAGTAATTAATAATCATCCTTATGTTAAAGATGAGACAAAAGAAAAAATAGAAAAACTTTTAAAAGAAACAGGATATGTGCCAAATAGTAACGCAAGCAGTCTAGTTAGTAAAAAAACAAATACTATTGCCGTAATACTGCCAGATATTACAAATAGTTTTTTTGCGAATATTTTTAGAGGTGCTGAAGAAAGAGCCAATTCTCAAAATTTTACTGTAATATATGGAAATACAAATGAGGATTCTGAAAGAGAAAAACAATATATTAATACTTTTATTGAAAAAAGAGTTGATGGTGTGATTCTTGATCCGATTTCAACAGATTTAGATATTATTAAGCCTCTGGAACAAAATGATATCCCCTTTGTCTTAATTGATCGAAATATTAAGGGGGCCAAAAAAAGTCATGTCGGGATTCATAATAAAAAAGAGGCATTTCGGATTGTTAATTATTTAATTGAGCAGGGGAAGAAAAAAATTGCCCTTATTTCTGCCTCAGAAGAATTGTCAGTATATAAAGATCGAAAAAAAGGTTATATAAATGCCTTAAAAGAATCAGGTTTAGATGTAGAAAATGATTATATAAAAATTGGTACAAAGCCAATAAAAGAAGTTGGCTATAACTTAACTAAAAAAATGTTGCAGTCATCAAAACTACCGGATGCAGTTTTTGCAGCTAATAACTTTTTGGCAGTTGGAGTTTATAATGCTCTAAAAGATTTAGATTATAGGGTGCCGGAGGATATCTCTATTGTATGTTTTGATGATTTTGACACAGGAACAGTTATTTCACCATTTTTTACCTCTATAATTCAGCCGGCGAGTAAAATGGGGACAGCAGCAATGGACTTATTATTAGATAAAATTGAAGGAGGGGATAATAAAAGTGAGCAGATTTATCTAAAAAGTGAATTGTGTATCAGAAAATCTACTTAAAAATAATTTTTTTAATATTGAAATAATTATTTGAGATTGGGGTGACAAATAAGTGGAAAATGATTTAATACAAATGAACAACATTGAAAAATCCTTTCCAGGTGTTAAAGCACTTGATAAATGTAAATTCAACTTAAAAAAAGGTGAAGTTCATGCTTTAGTTGGTGAAAATGGAGCAGGGAAATCAACTTTGATGAAAGTTCTTACAGGAGTTTATAAAGAAGATGCAGGAGAAATTTTTCATAAGAATCAAAAAGTAGAGATTAATTCTCCGAAAAAAGCTCAAGATTTGGGAATAAGTATTATTTATCAAGAATTAAATTTAATGCCTCATCTTACTGTGGCTGAAAATGTATTTATAGGCAGAGAAGAAAAGAAAAATAAGTTATTTATTGATAAGAAGAAATTGAATAAGAAAACAAAAGACTTTTTAGATATGTTAAATATTAATTTAGATCCACAAGCAAAAGTAAAAGATTTGACTGTTGCAAAACAGCAAATGGTTGAGATAATTAAAGCTTTATCTTATCAATCAGAAGTTTTAATTATGGATGAGCCTACAGCTTCTTTGACTGATTCGGAAATTGAAGATCTATTTAGAATTGTAAGAAGATTAAGAAATGAAGGGGTAGGAATTATATACATATCACATAGGCTAGAAGAATTAAAGCAAATAACAGATCGTATAACAGTTATGAGAAATGGAAAATATATTGATACAGTTGCGACTAAAGAGGCTGAGATAGATAATATTATTAATATGATGGTTGGAAGAGAAGTATATGAGACTTCGAGTAATAAAAATTCAAAAAATGAAAATGAAGTTATACTTGAAGTTAAAAATCTAACAAGAAAAGGTGCTTTTAAAGATATTAGCTTCAATTTAAAAAAGGGAGAAATTTTGGGTATGTCAGGTTTGGTCGGTGCAGGAAGAACAGAGGTTGCAAGAGCTATATTTGGTGCTGATGAAATTGATGCTGGAGAAATTTATATTCATGGTAAAAAAGTCAATATTGATAGTCCCAGTAAATCTGTTGAAGTAGGTATAGGTTATCTATCAGAAGATAGAAAACGTTATGGATTGGCTTTAGGCCGTGATGTAGCAACTAATATTGTTTTAGCAAATATGAATGAATATATGAATAAGTTTGGATTTATGAAGGAAAATAAAATAAAGAAATTTGCTCAAAATCAGGTACAGCAGTTAAATATTAAAACTCCAAATTTAAAACAAGATGTTAAAAATTTATCCGGAGGTAATCAACAAAAAGTTGTTATTGGAAAATGGTTGGATAAAGATAGTGAAATTTTAATATTTGATGAACCTACTCGAGGAATTGATGTTGGTGCTAAAAATGAAATTTATAAACTTTTAAATAATTTAGTTGAAGAAGGAAAATCCATTATTATGATTTCTTCGGAATTACCAGAAATTTTACGTATGAGCCATCGAGTTTTAGTTATGTGTGAGGGAAGATTAACCGGAGAACTTGGTATTGAAGAAGCTACGAAAGAAAAAATTATGAAATTTGCAACAATGCGTAAATAAAAATAAGATATTGGAGGCAATAGAATGGATGCTAATGCTAAAGAAAAGAAAAAGCTAATTTCAGCCGATTCAAAACAAAAATTACTTGCATTTTCTAGTTTGATTATGATGATAATTGTATTTTCATTTGCTTCACCTCATTTTGCAACATTTTCTAATTTCATTGGAATTCTTATATCTACAGCAGTAACAGGTCTTTTAGCAATTGGTGTAACATTTATTATAATAACGGGGGGGATCGATCTTTCGGTTGGAACTGTAATGACATTTGGCTCTGTTATGACAGGGGTTATTATTACTTTTATGGGATTACCACTCTGGATGGGAGTGCTTGGAGGTTTACTTGCCGGCACATTAGCTGGAACTGTCAATGGTGCTTTAGTTGCTAAACTCAAAATACCACCATTTATTGCAACTCTTGGTATGATGATGGTTGCTGAAGGTCTGAATCTTGTTATTTCTGGTACTAAGCCAATTTATTTTATGCAAACCCCGGTATTTAGAAAAATTGCAATGGGAAAATTCATGAATATTCCACATGCAGTTTTTGTTTTCTTGGGTGCTGCATTTATTGCAGGTATTATACTAGATAAAACTGTATTTGGTAAATATACATATGCTATTGGTAGCAATGAAGAAGCAGTAAGATTATCAGGTGTTAATGTAGATAAATGGAAAATAGCTATATATGCTTTAGGCGGTTTTTTTAATGGTCTGGCTGGTGTAATTATGGCTTCCCGATTAAATTCAGCTCAACCTGCTCTGGGAGCTGGTTATGAATTAGAAGCAATTGCTGCAGTTGTAATTGGCGGTACTTCTTTAAGTGGAGGAAAAGGTACAATATTGGGAACAATAATTGGTGCTTTTATTATGAGTGTTTTGACAAATGGATTAAGAATTTTGTCTATACCGCAGGAATGGCAGACAGTTATTACGGGTGCTATTGTAATTATTGCAGTATATACAGACATTTTAAGAAGAAAGCAGTCTGCTTAATTTAATGTTATTAAGCCTATATAAAGGCTTTATAAAAAAATAATAGGAGGTTATATTTATGAAAAAAGTATCATTATTATTAGTTTTGTTGGCGGTTTTTATGGCGTTTACTGGGACGGCTTTTGCTCAAGATAAACCTTATGTGGCAATTGTTTCTAAAGGTTTTCAACACCAATTCTGGCAGGCAGTAAGACAGGGGGCAGAAGAAGCTGCACAAGATTATAATGTGGAAATTACTTATGAAGGTCCTGAAAGCGAATCTCAGGTTGCAGTTCAGATTGATATGCTGCAGACAGCAATGGATAAAGATCCAGATGCACTTGTTTTTGCAGCTTTGGATACTCAGGCAGCATTACCTCTAATTGAAGAAGCAGAGTCTAAAGAAATTCCAATAATTGCATTTGATTCAGGTGTTGATAGTGATATTCCTGTAACCACAGCTGCTACTGATAACTATGCAGCTTCAGCTTATGCAGCAGATAAAATGGCAGAATTAATTGGATATCAAGGTAAAGTAGCAGTTATTGTTCATGATCAGACAAGTGTTACTGGTGTAGAAAGAAGAGATGGATTTTTGGATAGAATGAAAAATCGCTATCCAGAAATTGAAGTTGTTGATGTTCAATATGGTGGAGGAGATCACTTAAAATCTACTGATTTAGCTAAGAGTATTATGGAAGCAAATCCCGATTTAGATGGATTTTTTGGTGCAAATGAAGGTTCAGCTGTAGGTGTTGTTAATGGTATAATGGAATTAGGTAGGGAAGATATAGCAACAGTTGGTTTTGATTCCGGAAGTATTTTGCTTAATGCAATTAGAAATGGAATTATGGATGGTGCTATTACTCAGAACCCTGTCGGTATTGGTTATAGAGCGGTAGAAGCAGCTGTTAAAGCAATGAATGGTGAAGAATTACCAGAAATGATTGATACAGGATTTTATTATTATAATGCAAGAAATATGGATTCAGAAATTCTACAACCTTTACTATATGAATAAAATTAGGACGCTTTAGCTTTATTTTATCAGTTTAATTGATCAATAATTTATTTTAATAGGCCGGGTTAATTATTTTGCCCGGCTTATTAAAATACATAGTAGTTATCAGCTCTGAAAAAATATGTTTCCCAGAAAAAGGAGTTATTTTATGTTAAAAGGAATTTCTAAAATTATCAGTCCTGAATTAATAAAGATTTTAATGGAAATGGGTCATGGAGATGAAATTGTAATTGCAGATGGAAATTTTCCGGCTGAAAGTAAAGGCCAGCGAGTTGTCCGTTTAGATGGACATAAGGTTCCAGAGGTGCTCAGTGCTATTTTAAAATTATTTCCTCTGGATTCATATGTAGATAATCCAGTGATTTTGATGGAAACTACAGTTAAAGATAAAGACTTAAAACCTCAGATTTGGGATAAATATAATAAGATAGTTAATAATAATTCTAATGATAAAATTGAATTTAAACAGATAGATCGATTTGATTTTTATAAAAGAGCAGAAAAAGCTTATGCAGTAATTGCAACAGGAGAAATGGCTCTTTATGCTAATATTATTTTAAAAAAAGGGATAATAACAGATTAGAATTAAAGTTTAATATAAATAATGAAGCCCATAATTTTTTAACTTTTTGAGTAAAGCTAATAATTAATTGCAAAAAATGAGAGGGAGGCAAAAAATGAGTGATTTTAAAGGTAAAAAAAGACTAATAGGTTCAATGCCTAAAATAGGAATTAGACCAATCATTGATGGAAGAGAAAGAGGAGTCAGGGAATCCTTAGAAGACCAGACGATGGGGCTGGCTGAAAGAGTAGCTGAGTTTTTAGAGGAAAATTTAAGACATCCTAATGGAATGCCGGTTGAATGTGTGATTGCTGACAGTACTATTGGTGGAGTGGCAGAAGCAGCAGCAGCTGAAGAAAAGTTTCAGCGTGAAGGTGTTGGTGTCTCCTTAAGTGTAACCCCTTCCTGGTGCTATGGAACTGAAACCATCGATCAGAATCCTCTCAGACCAAAAGCTATCTGGGGTTTTAATGGCTCCGAAAGACCGGGGGCTGTTTACCTGGCAGCAGCGGCAGCAGGACATAATCAAAAGGGCCTGCCTGTCT
Organism: Halanaerobium sp. ST460_2HS_T2; assembly: GCF_003337665.1. NCBI lineage: Bacteria > Bacillati > Bacillota > Clostridia > Halanaerobiales > Halanaerobiaceae > Halanaerobium > Halanaerobium sp. ST460_2HS_T2. The sequence continues at coordinate 78,138 of NZ_QPJF01000007.1, read as the reverse complement.
TTAAAATTTATGGTGAGGATGTACAGGACGCTGGAGATGAGAGTATTCCAGAAGATGTTAAAGAGAAAATACTTAAATTTGTCAAAGCTGGCCTGGCAGTTGCAACAATGAAAGGCAAGTCTTATCTATCGATGGGTGGAGTTTCAATGGGTATAGCAGGCTCCATAGTAGATGAAGAGGTTTTTCAGGATTACTTAGGTATGAGAAATGAATATATAGATATGAGTGAGTTTACTCGTAGGATAGAAGAAGAAATATATGATCAAGAAGAGTTTGAAAAAGCCATGGAATGGGTCAAAGAAAACTGCACCGAAGGTAAGGATAATAATCCTGAGGAAGAGCAGTTCAGTAGAGATGAAAAAGATGAGCAGTGGGAATTTGTAGTTAAAATGACTCTGATAGCTCGAGACTTAATGGTTGGTAATCCTAAATTAAAAGAAATTGGTTATGGAGAGGAAGCTATGGGTCATAATGCAATCGCAGCAGGATTCCAGGGACAGCGGCAGTGGACAGATTATTTCCCTAATGGAGACTTTATGGAGGCAATTCTTAATTCATCTTTTGACTGGAATGGAATTAGAGAAGCTTATATAATGGCTACTGAAAATGACAGCTTAAATGCAGTGCCGATGCTTTTTAACCATCTTCTAACAAATAGAGCTCAGATTTTTTCAGATGTAAGAACCTTCTGGAGTCCAGAGGCTGTTGAAAGAGTAACAGGAAAAAAACTAACTGGTAGAGCTGAAAATGGAATAATCCACTTAATCAACTCAGGCTCAACAACTCTTGATGGAACCGGTAAGATGAAAGATGAAGACGGAAATCCAGTAATGAAAGAATTTTGGAATATCAGTGAAGAAGAAGTAGATACCTGCCTTGAGGCTACAGAGTGGCGCCCTGCAAACTTAGGTTACTTTAGAGGGGGAGGCTATTCTTCTCAATTTCTATCTGAAGGTGGTATGCCTGTAACAATGGTCAGAATGAATACCGTCAAAGGATTAGGTCCTGTGCTGCAGATAGCAGAGGGATACACAGTTGATATAGATCCTGAAATCCATGAAGTATTAAATCAGAGAACAGATCCAACCTGGCCGACAACCTGGTTTGTGCCAAATCTGACAGGAGAAGGAGCTTTTAAAGATGTTTATTCAGTAATGAACAACTGGGGCTCAAATCATGGAGCAATTAGTTATGGACATATAGGAGATCAGTTAATTACCCTGGCGTCAATGCTCAGGATACCAGTCAATATGCATAATGTCGGAGAAGAAAGAATCTTTAGACCGGATGCCTGGAACCTTTTTGGCACCAAGGATTTAGAAAGTGCTGATTATAGAGCCTGTAAGAATTTTGGACCTCTCTATGGCTAATCAGACATCAAAATTATTCTACTGAGATATAAATAGAATAAAATTAAATAATCAGCAGGTCTGGAGTTTATTAGCGGATCTGCTGGTTATTATAATTTGAAATAAGAAATAGGCGGTGAACAAATGGGAAATTCATATTTAGAAATTGGTCCAAAAGTGGCTCCAATATTTATTCTGCTAATTTTAGGATACTTACTTAAAAGAAATAGCTTTCTTAAAGCAGATTCAATAGTTGAAATCAAAAAAATAATTATTAATTTTTCTTTACCCGCTGTTTTGTTTACATCTTTTTTGACTTTAAATATACAATTAAATTTTATCTGGATCATTTTAATAATTGTTATAATCAATCTGGTTATGCTCTATTTAGGAAAACTATTTGCAATTTTTATTAATAATAATGATCCATATTTACCACTTATTTTTACTGGCTTTGAGGTTGGAATGCTGGGAATTCCTTTGTTTGGAACAATTTATGGCTTGGATAATGTTAAATTCATGGGGGTAGTTGATATTGGACAGGAATTATATGTCTGGTTTATTTTATTAGCTTTTTTATTACAGCTTAAAAATGACAAACATAATGACGGTTTTAAAAATCTTTTTAAAGCATTTATCTCATCACCTGTAATAATTTCAATTATTTCTGCTTTATTTATTAACATTACAGGTATTACTCGGCTGATTGGAGAAACATTATTCTATACTTCTCTTATAAATACTTTAGATTTACTGGCAAGTTTAACCATCCCTTTAATTTTAATTGTTATTGGTTATGAAATTGATTTTAAATTGAAGGATATATCTCTTTCATTTGGGATAGTAATAATTAGATTGTTTTTTTATATAATTTTTGGTCTGCTGATTGCTAAGTACATATTTACAGATTTACTTTCTTTATCACAGATGTATTCCAGAGCCTTATTAAGTGTTTTAATTTTACCTCCACCTTTCATTTTACCTCTTTTCATAAAAAAAGAAGATTTAAAAAATAGGCTTTATATAAATAGTGCATTATCACTGCATACACTCTTATCAATTGCTATTTTTGTTTTAATCAGTTTCATTATATAACTGCATAATAAATTATATAACATAATGTTTTAGATGATAATTCTATAGTGAGGCTCAGCTAGTTGGCAGTCATCTATCTGAGTATTATTTATTAAACTTCTAGAAGGGAAAGGAATGATAAAATGAAAGCTGCACGTTTAAAATCTTTAAAAAACTTAGAAGTAGTTGAGATGGATAAGCCTGAACTGCAGGCCGGAGAGGTTCTAGTTCGGGTTAAATCAGGTGGAATCTGCGGTACGGACATGCATATTTTTGCTAAAGAAAATGCCTTTTCTCATCATCTGGGCCATGAATTAAGCGGAGAAGTAGTAGAAAACAGGAGTGAGGAATATGACTTTAAACAGGGAGATAGAGTTGTAATTGACAATGCAACAAACTGTGGAGTCTGTAAATTTTGCAAAAATGGCCAGCTGGAATACTGTTCAGATATTAGAAATCTTTTAATGGAAGAGCGGCTGAGCTTCCAGGAATATGTTGCAGTTCCAGCCAGAAGTCTTTATAAATTTGAGGATCTTTCTTTTCAGGCAGCTGCCCTGGCGGAGCCTTTTACGGTGGCTCTAGAAATGATAGCCACAGCTGAAGTAGAAGCAGGACAGGATATTGCTGTTTTTGGACCGGGACCAATTGGTTTAATGGCTGCTGCATATGCTAGACATATTGGAGTCAATAAGATCTACCTCACCGGCCGCAGTCACAGCAAAAAGCGGCTGGAGCTGGGACGAAAAATTGGAGTGGATGAAATTATAGAGGTTGATCAAGAAGATACAGTTGAGTTTTTTAAAGAGAGAAATTTAAAACTGGACCGAGTTCTAATTACTGCTCCCCCTTATACAATTAAAGACGCCGTTCAGATTCTCCGCTTTGGTGGAATTTTAACCTATATTGGCTTTAGCTTTGACGGCCGTGAAAATGTGGAGCTTAATTTTAATGATATTCATCTTAATAAACTGCAGATTAGAGCAACTCACGCGATACCAAACCGCTTCTTTCCGGCTGCCTTAGAAAATATTAAAAAGGGAGTTATCAATGCCGAAGACTTTATAAGCAGAGAGTTTATGCTGGCTGATGTTCAGAAAGCTTTTGAATTCACTTTAGATAATGAAACAATTAAAACCCTGATCAATATTGACTGATTAAAATTAAAGCTATTTCCCAATAAGCTTTAATTTTAAACTAATTATTGCTATACTGTCTATAGTTATTAAAATAGAAGCAGTTAGAGGTGATATGATGGCCGGAAATAAAAGAGCAGATATTAAAAAAGGTTTAAAGGTTAAAGTTGTGCAGAAAAAGGATCAGCGCAGTGGAAATTTAACCGAGGGTGTTGTGAAGAGAATTTTAACCAATTCTGCAACTCATCCGCACGGAATTAAAGTTATGCTAGAAGATGGTAGGGTTGGCAGAGTTAAAGAAATAATTGAATAAAATAAGTAATCACTACCCATGTCTCTGCGATATGGGTAATTTTTTTGGCTTTTTACTTATGTTTTATTGTAATAAGAATTAATTAGCTGTATAATTGAGTCAAGGAGATGTTGAATATGACCGCCAATGATTTAAAATTACTTCCTCCAGAACTTAATCCAGACCAGAGCCAAATTTTAAAGCAATTAATTCATTCTCATAAAGCTCTGGCTGAATTGAAGGGGTTTTCAGAGACGATCCCCAATAAAAATATTTTAATAAATTCTGTCACAATAAATGAAGCAAAGGATAGTTCTGAGATTGAAAACATTATTACTACTCATGCTGAATTATTTAAGGCAATTAGCAAAGATAATTATAAAAATCCCAATGCTAAAGAAGTAGTGAATTATAGAAGAGCTCTCTGGCGGGGATTTGAGTTAATAAGAGAAAAGCAGCTTTTAACAACGAATATGATTATAGAGATTCAGAATACTATCGAAAATAATAAGGCTGGGATTAGGAGAGTTCCAGGAACAGTTATAAAAAATCCTCAAACTGGAGAAGTAATCTATACTCCTCCTGAATCAGAATCAAAAATCAGAGAACTGCTAAATAATCTAGAAAATTATATTAATGATGACCGGGATGGAGTTGATCCACTGGTTAAAATGGCAGTTATTCATTATCAATTTGAATCAATCCATCCTTTTTACGATGGAAATGGCAGAACGGGTCGAATTATCAATATTTTATATTTGGTATTAAAAGATATTTTAGACAGTCCCATTCTTTATTTGAGTAAGTATATTCTTGAAAATAAAAATAGATATTATACTTTATTTAAAGAAGTAAGAGAAAATAAAAGCTGGGATCAGTGGATTATATATTTTTTAAAAGCTTTAGCAGAAACAGCCAGGACAAGCTTAAATATCTTAAAAGAAATTAATCTTTTAATTGAAGAAACTGCTCTCGAGATGCAGCAAAAGGTCCCAAAAATTTATTCAAGAGAACTTTTGGAACTTTTATTTATAGAATTTTATACAAAAATTTCATATATTCAGGAGGGACTTGGGGTAACACGTAAAACTGCTTCTAATTATCTTTCAACCCTTGAAAATAAGGGGTTTTTAAGTTCTGAAAAATTAGGCAGAGAAAAAATTTATAAAAATATAAGATTATTTGAACTTATTAAAAAGATGAATCAAAAATAATAAACAAAGGGTGATAAAATGCTGAATAAAATTAAAGGATTTTTTCAAAAAATGAAGGACAAAAAGGCTTTTAAAGCAGGAATTAAAAAATTGGATAACGGTTATTATAAAGAAGCGACAGGGATCCTCTTGCCGCTGAAGGACAGTTCCCATCTCAATCAGGAAATGCTCTATTTTAATCTGGCCGGAGCTCTAATTGGCCAGGATAAATTAAATAAGGGAGAAAAATACTTAAAAAAAGCAATTGAGATTGAAGCCGAACAGGATTATCTCTGGGCCACCCTGGCTGAAGTCAATATCCTGCAGCAGAAGTGGGATAGTGCTGAGAAGGCAATTAAAAAAGCGCTGAAACTGGAGCCGGAAAAGAAAATTTACCAGACAAAAAAAGATGTAATCTGCGGTAGTGAAGAACTTAAAGCAAATTATCTAAAATATTTTAAGCTGCTTAAAGAATCGATTGAAGAACAGAAGCAAGAAAACTGGAAAAAAGCAGTTAAGCTTTTAATTGAAGCAGTAGAACATTATGATAAAACTGGTTATGTCTATAATCAGATTGGGGCAATTTACAATAATAATCTAGGCAATAAAGAACTTGCGGCAGAATTTTTTAAAAAAGCAATCGAAAGAGAGCCAGAAAATGAAGTTTTTAAACGGAATTTAAAACAGGTTTTAAGATAGTAAAATAAATGCACTAAAAAGTAGGTACGAATACACTTTATACCTACAAAGAAGTGCAAATCTATGTTGCTAATCAGTAGAAAAAGGAGTATAATTAGTTTATATGAACAAATCAACTGTAATAATTATAAAAATACAGTATATTAGTTCAAGGTGGTGGTTAAAATGAAGCCTGATACAAAAAATAAAATTAAAAGGCTATTTTATGAAAATAAGGGTTATCTTCGTGCAAGAGATTTGAGTGAAAAAGGTATTCATCGAAAATATTTAAGTGATCTTTTAAATAATGATGAAGTTATAAAGTTGAAAAGAGGACTTTATAAATGGAATAATGAGAAATTTAACTCTTTAAATGAACTGGTTGATGTAGCTATGATTATTCCTGATGGAGTAATATGTCTAGCATCTGCTCTTTCATATTATGAACTCACAACTTATACTCCTCTAGAATATCAGGTAGCAATTCCAAACCAAAAAAAAGTAAAAAATGTTAGTTATCCACCAATTAATTTATATTATTTTTCCGAAAAGTATTATCAGGAAGGGATTAAAGAAGAAAAAATTGATGAGTATAATATTAAGATTTATGATATTGAAAAAAGTCTTTCTGATTCTTTTAGGTATAGTTATGAAATTCCTAAAGATATTCTAATTGAGAGTCTAAAAGTGTATATTTCCCGCTCAGATAGAAATATTAATAAATTAATGAATTATGCCAGCGGTACATCGGCAGAAAGCAAATTGACAAAATATTTGGAGGTGTTATTATGAGTAAAAACCTTGCTGCTTCGGTGTTGGGAAGGTTAAAAAATATTTCAAAAGAATTAAATATTCCATTTAATCTGGCTATGCAGTTATATGCACAGGAAAGGTTTTTATATAGGCTCTCTAAGTCAGAATATAATGATAATTTCCTGCTAAAAGGTGGACTACTTCTTTATTCTATGGATCAATTTAAAGGAAGACCGACAAAAGATATAGATTTTTTATTAAAAAAACAGGATAACAATTCGGCTAATATAGAAAAGATCATTAAAAAAATTATGGAAATTAATGTTGAAGATGGTATATCTTTTGATTTGAATAAGATAAAAAGTAGGGCAATAATCGAAGGGGCAGATTATAAGGGACAGCGGATTAAAATAATTGCTATGATTGGAAATGCCAGAGTGCATCTTCAAATCGATATTGGTTTTGGAGATATAGTAGTTCCTAAACCAGAAAAAATAAAATATCCTGGATTGTTAGATTTTGATGAACCAGAAATCATAGCTTATTCTTTAGAAACTGTAATTGCAGAAAAATTTGACGCAATGGTTTCGTTGGCACTTTTAAATTCAAGGATGAAAGATTTTTATGATATTTTTAAGCTTATGTCAAAAAAACAATATGAAGCAAAAATTTTAAGAAAATCAATTAAGAAAACATTTAAAAAAAGAGATACTCAATTAGATGCAGAACTGATTATTTTTTCTGAACAATTTAAAAATGATACTCAAAAAAATAGACAGTGGCAGTTATTTTTAAAAAGAATTAAAGAAGAAGATTTATCTTTTACTTATGTTATTAATAATATAGAAGATTTTTTAAGACCGATCTATGTTTCAATTCTTCAAGAGGAAGAAATTAACTCTACCTGGGATCCAGAAAAGCTGCGCTGGTTTGAAAAATAAGCCAATCTTTTTCCTAATTATCATTGTTCTGCCCGACTAAATATAATATAATGAAATATAGACCTAAATTGGAGGCATAAAAATGAAAGTTGACTTCAAAGTGATAAAATCATTTTTAATAGAAGGGCTAAAGGCTGAATTGATCTATCTTTTTGGCTCGTATGCAAAGGGGAAAGAGCGTCCGGATAGTGATCTGGACCTGGCATTTTTAAGCTCCAAAGATATAGATGATTATCAGCGCTTTTTAATAGCTCAAAAACTGGCTTCTAAATTAAATATTGAGGTTGATTTGATTGACCTAAAAAAGGCCTCTACAGTATTTAAGGTTCAGATTATTCAGGGCAAGCTGCTATATGCTAAAAATAAATTACAGCAGCAGGAATTTGAAATGCTGACATTAAAAAAATATGCCCGCTTAAATGAAGAGAGAAAAGAAATAATAGATAAAATTGTGGGAGGTGCTGAGAATGAATGATATCTTGATTAATAAAACTCAAACAGTTAAGCGCTGTCTTGAAAGGATTAATGAGGAATATCAGGATGAGCCTAAAAATCTTGAAAACTATACAAAACAGGATTCAATAATTTTAAATATTCAGCGGCTCTCAGAAGCAGCAATTGATATTGCGATGCATATTGTAGCAGAAAAGGAGTTTGGAGTACCTCAAAATAGTCGGGAGGCCTTTGAACTACTGGCTCAAAATAAGATAATCAGTCAGAAGAAAGCAGAAAAATTAAAAGCTATGGTCGGTTTTAGAAATATTGCAGTCCATGAATATCAGAAGTTGAACCTGAAAATTGTGGAGGCAATAATAGAAAATGAAATTGAGGAAATTAAAGACTTTTCTCAAAAGATGCTTCAAAAAATGGCAGCTGAAGGCAGAGAAAGCGAGAAATAAATTTATGCTCAATAAAGATATAATTAAAGATTTAGTTTCAAATAAAATATATAGGCGCGGGATTAATTATTACAATCAGGGCCGGGTACTGCAGTACAGAATCAATAAGCTGGAGCCCAACCTTTACCAGATTTCGGCTCAGGTTTCCGGTTCCAGACGCTATAAGGTGAATTCGGAAATCAGGCTGCATCAGGACAGCCTTGAAGTAGAAAGTAGCTGTGACTGCCCCTATGACTGGGAAGAATACTGCAAACATGAGGTGGCTGTACTCAATAAATTTATGGAAGAGGATTTTCGTTCGGCCAAGGTTAATTATGAGCCTCAGTTTGAGGAAGATGAAATATCAGAACTTAGATTTTCCAGTGACGATTCTGATTATGATATTGTGGAACAGCGGATTGCTGACCGCAGTTTTAATAACCTACTGGAGATAACAAAAAATTATGATCAGACTGAAGTACCCAAACTCGACTACAGTGTTAAAGGATTTTTAAATCAGGATTTGAAAAATTTTAAGCTTATTTTTAATTCAAATTACCTCAGTCAGCAGGAGCTGGAGGAAGTTGTCAATTCTTTGAATGATGATTACAGTTATACTTATTATCGAGATGGCCTGCTCCAGAAGTATTTTTACGGGGAGGAACTTGAGCTTTTGGAAGAACTGTCGGCTTTGAGCAAAAGCAAGGGACGCGGCAGTTCTCTACTTTTAAATAAAAATGAAGAAAACCTTGACTTTCTGCTGGATTTGAGCCAGAAATTTAAATTGGAGCTGGAGGAAAATGGAGTTATTATTAAAAAAGGAAAAACCCTGCAGCCGGAGCTCAGGCTCAGCGGTGATTTAGAAGAAATAAAAATTGAACTTAAGGATAATGATTTTCCAATTTATCAGGGAAGTGAGGAGCAGTGCCGCTGGACTCTGATTGGCAATAAAATTCATAAAGTTGATTTCTATAATTTTTCTGAACTGCCTACAAGTTATTTAATTCCGGTTCAGAAGCAGGGAGAATTTTTATTTGAAATCATGCCGACCCTGGAAAAAAACCTAAAACTGGAAACTGCGGAAGAACTGCAGCAATATGAACTAATTAAGGAGAGTCCGGAGGTTAAATTAAAGCTGGATTACAAAAGTCAGCAGATCAGCTGTGAGCTGGAAGTTGAATTTGCAGGTGAAGAATACAGCAACACAGAGCTTTTGGGGCTGGATACTGATAAAAATATTTATAAAAAAGATGATAATGATCCTCTGCTCTGGTATGGTCGAGACAATAAAGCACTGGCAGAGGTGATCGATTTTCTGGATGAATATAATTTCAAGGTTCGACCTGAGCATTTTATTATCAAAGACAATGCTGATATTCAGGAATTCATTACTGATGGGATTACTCATCTACCTGAGGACTGGCAGGTGGATAGCAGTCAGAGTTTTGATCAGATTGAAATTAAGGAAGTTAAACTGGAGCCAATTGTTGAGATTGATGACAGTGAGGGGATCAACTGGTTTGATTTTTCAATCAGCTATAACTTAGGAGGCAAAACTTACAGCCGCCAGGAGCTGCAGCAGCTGATCTCCTACAATAAAAAAGGAGAAGCTTATATCAAGCTTGATAATCAGTATTTCATTTTAGAGAGTGGAGCCGAAGAAGAAAAGGTTGAGCAGATGCTGAGCGATGCTGAAGCCAGGGATGAAGGCTACAGAGCCCCCTATCATAATCTTCTATATTACAAAAATCTGGTCGAAAAGAGCGGAATTCAATTTAAAGGAAATAGAGTTTTTAATGAGCTGGAAGCTGAGATCAGCGGAACCAAGGTCGTTAAAGAAAGAGAAATTCCGACTGAAGTCAAAGATAAACTGCGTGACTATCAGAAAAACGGTTATAACTGGCTCCGCTTTCTGCACAAATATCGCTTCGGCGGTATTCTGGCAGATGATATGGGACTTGGTAAAACTCTGCAGATGCTGACTCTCTTAAAAAGTTTGAAGACGGAAAAACCAGCGCTGGTGCTATGTCCCCGGACTTTAATTTATAACTGGCAGGAAGAATCGGATAAATTTTTTGATGATTTAAAAACCCTTGTTTATTATGGAACACCCTCCGAGCGGGTTAAGATGCGGGATAATTTCAGCGATTACGATCTGATTATTTCTTCCTATTCGACGATCAGCAGAGATGTGGAGGAATTAAATGCTGAGGGAAAAGTTTTTTCTATTTCAATTTTAGATGAGGCCCAGCATATCAAAAATCACCGCACTAAAAGGGCAAAAGCTGTAAAAAATATTGAAGCAGAAGCAAGGCTGGCCCTGACCGGTACTCCACTGGAGAATTCAATTGAAGAGCTCTGGTCGATTTTTGACTATCTGATGCCCGGTTATCTCGGCAACTACAGCTATTTTAGAAAAGAATTTATAACTCCGATCAGCAAAAATAATGAAAAAGACAAGTTAAAGGAGCTAAAAGAAAGAGTTGCTCCCTTTATTCTGCGCCGACGCAAAGAAGAGGTTTTAAAAGAACTGCCGGAAAAAATAATTAATGTTCATCCTGTCAGTATGACCCAGCTCCAGGAAGACAGTTACCAGACAGTACTTGCTGAAGTTAGAGGAGAACTGGAGCAGACTGTGGCTGAAAGAGGTTTTAATCAGTCCAGAATTAATGTGCTGGCTGCTCTGACAAAACTAAGACAGATCTGCAATCATCCATCACTGGTGCTGGGAGATGAAGGAAAAGCTCATAATTCCGGTAAACTGGAGGCGCTGCGGGAACTGCTCAGTGATGCTTTAAGTGGGGGTCACAAGCTGATTATTTTCAGCCAGTTTGTAAAAATGCTGAAGCTGATCAGAAATGATTTGGATCAGCAGGGTATTAACTACCGTTATCTTGACGGATCAACCAGAAACAGAATGGAGCGGGTAAAGGAATTCAACAATGACCCGGAAATCGATGTTTTCTTAATCAGTCTTAAGGCTGGAGGAGTTGGTTTAAATCTGACGGCAGCCGATATGGTGGTCCATGTTGACCCCTGGTGGAATCCGATGGTTGAAAGACAGGCAACAGATCGTGCTCACCGCCTCGGTCAGCAAAACAGGGTAATGGTTTATAAGCTAATTACCCGGGGAACTGTGGAAGAAAAGATGTTAAAACTGCAGCAGCGCAAACAGGACCTATTTGATAATGTTATTGAAAATAATGTCAATCCGATTAAAGCTATCAGCTGGGAAGATATTCAGGACTTATTATCTTACAAATAAAAATAATGAGGAGCGCAGAATATGGAAGAACTTATTTCTAAAGAAGAACTTTATCAGACAATATTTAAGCGGAAATCAATTAGAAAGTACCACCAGGATAAATTAAGTGGTGATCAACTTCAGTCTATTATGGATTTCTTAAATGAGGCAAAAGCTTTAGATTCAGAAATTAACTTTGAAGCCCAAATTGTCGATTCAGATCAGGTTAAAAGTTTGATTCCAATTAAGGCCCCCCACTATCTGCAGTTTTTTTCAGAAGAAAAGGGAGATTACCTTTTAAATGCCGGCTTTATTCTGCAGCAGCTTGATCTTTATCTGGCAGCAAATAATCTTGGCAGCTGCTGGTTTGGAATGGCCAAGCCAAAAAAAGAAATTATTGCAGACTCCGATCTAGAATATGTAATTACTTTAGTTTTTGGTAGAGCTGCTGAAGATAATCACAGAGATTCGATTGAAGATTTTGAGCGCAAAACACTTTCAGAAATAAAATCAGGTAGTGATTACTATGATCTTCTAGAGGCGGCCAGACTTGCTCCTTCGGCCACAAATGGTCAGCCCTGGTATTTTAAAGTAGGGGCGAAACAAATTCATGTTTTTCAACATCAACCCAATTTTATCAAAAAGTTTTTTTATGAAAAAATGAATAGAATTGATATGGGTATTACATTATCTCACCTCTGGCTGGCGGCCGAAGAGCATGGATATAAATTTAAATTTGAAAAGTATTCCTATGATCCTGCTTTGGTAGAGGGATATAATTATTTAGGTACAGTTAAAATATAGACTTAGTTTTGATAAGATTAAATTCTGCTAGCAAAAAATATAGAATTAGTTGACAGGAGATGATTTAGTGAAAAGAAAGATTATTATTGACACAGATCCGGGGATAGATGATGCGGCAGCATTGAGCATTGCCTTAAATAATCCTGAGCTTGAAGTTTTAATGTTAAGCACAGTTGCTGGAAATGTTAATTTAGATTATACAACAGAAAATGCAAAAAAGATTTTAGATTTTTTTGAAAAAGATACTCCTCTGGCCCGCGGTAATTCTCTGCCTCTGCTGAGAGAATATGAGGATGCCAGTCAATTTCATGGAGAAACAGGGATGAACGGCTATGATTTTCCTACAAGTGAACGTCATGTTCTGCCTCAGCACTCAGCAGTTGCTATGAAGGAAATGATTTTAAAGAGTAAGGATAAGGTTACCTTAATTACAATTGGTCCGCTGACCAATGCTGCTTTACTGCTCAGCATGTATCCAGAGGTCAAAGACAAGATTGAGGAAATTGTAATTATGGGCGGTTCCACAATTGGCGGTAATACCAATACAGCAGCTGAATTTAATATTAAGGTTGATCCCCATGCAGCACAGATGGTGATTAACTCAGGTCTGCCGGTTACTATTTTTGGACTTCGGGTTACAACCAGAGCTCTTTTGAGTAAGGCTGATATTGAAAAAATCAAAGAACTTGGAGAAGCCGGAGAGATGCTACATTCACTTTTTAGCCACTATCGAGGTGGAGATATTTATGGTCCGGGTTTAATGATGCATGATATCTGTACAATCTGCTATCTGTTAGAACCCGAGATTTTTGATTATCAAAAAACTCAGTTGGAGGTGGCTTTAGATGGTCCGGCTGCAGGTACTACTGTTGCCGATCTTTATTCTCGCTATAGTGAGAAAAAGAATGTTAAGCTGGCTGTTGATATTGATCAGCAGAAATTTAGAGACTGGGTGACTGCTGAGATTTCGAAGTTAAAATAAATATTTAGAGAAGTCAAAATTGGATATTTTATTATTAGTCAAGAGCCAGGGTTACTGGCTCTTTTTCTTCTGTCTTCATTTTTTCTATAAATTTCTGATAGCTTTCCCTATCAACAGCAATTTTAGTATAAGCATGAAGAGCATGATATTTAAGCCAGGGATCACTGCTCTTTGATATTATTTCTTCCAGCAGCTCAGCCAGATCAGAAGCCTCAGTACCAAATATCCCCAGAATATCAAGCAGAAAATACTGGGCTTCAGAACTAAGATTCAGCTCATTTCTTTTAAGCAGCAGATTTTTTAGAGGAACTAAAACTGTCGGTTCAGCTAAATCAACTGCCACCACTGCTGATTTCTTTTTGACTGGATAAGGAGCTTCAATAATTAATTTTAAAAGCTCTGCACTGATAATTGATTTTTGCTTTTTATAGTTTTCTTGCTTTTCCAGTTCTTCTGCTATTAATTTAGAATTGAGATTAAATCTAACTGCTTTCTTAATAATCAAATCTACCGGAACTGGATTGAGCAGGGCTGCCAGCTTTAAATAAATGGTGCATTTTTTACTGGAGCTGCAGTGTCTCAAATGATTCTTAATCATTGCTTCAAATTCTAAAGTCTGCTCATGATTTTCCTGCTTGAGAAGTCTGTTTAATCCAGCTCTCACCTGTTTTTGTAAATTTTGATTTAAATAAGGTGCCAGTTTTATAATTAAAGAAAAGTTATGACTCTGCTTAATGTAAAAAGAAATTGATTTGAGCAGGAGATAATACAGCAGAACTAGCACTGCCAGAAAGATAATAATTTTTAAAAGCCCAAACTGATAGTAGAAAAGCAGCAGTAGGGGCTGGAGTAAATAGGCCAGGATTGAGCAAATTAAAAAGATGAAAACTCCGCTCAGACCATATTTCTGCCAGCAGAGATAGAAAAATAACAGGATGGCAAGGAATAAAGAAAAGTAGATACTTAACTGCAGCAAGAGATAGAGGCCGCTGGCCTGGCTTAAAGCTTTAAAGCTATTAATTCTGCCGGCTCCAAGTTTTTCCTCCACAAAGAGGGGATCATTAATTTCAGCAGTAGTATCTTCAATTATTTTTAGACCGGCTTCAATGCTAAGCTCCGGCCTTAGGCTTAAAAGATTGGCCAGCAGAGCAGTAAGTTGAGGAGCAGCAAAAGAAGTTCCACTAATTTTATAAGTACGGCTGTAATTTAAAGCAGGAAGATAATCTCTCTGAGTGATTTCGATAACCCCAGGAGCCGAAAAATCAACTTTGCTACCATAATTTGAGCCCATCATTTTTTTGTTATTCTCCAGGGCAGCAACTGCAGTAACTTTATTAAAAAGAGCAGGATAACTGAGCTTTTGTCTATTATCATTTCCGGCAGCTGCAATCAGAGCAATATTATTAAGAGCCGTTATTTGCTTAATGATTTCTGTCTGAAACTCACTCTCTTCAAAACCGAGACTGATATTGACCACAATTTTTTCTTCTGGATGCAGTCTGGTGTAATTATAAATCTTATTTAGAGCATTTAAATAACTGTTTTTATCAATTCGTTTGATAATATTTTCTGCCGAAAAAGATCTGATTTCGACCCGACTCTGACTGCGGATGATGGCTGCTACCTTGCTTCCGTGAGAGCTATTTGGCTGAATTTTAAGAGCAGGACTATTGAGAAATTCTTTTTCAACTTCAGAATCCAAAATAAATATTTTAACCGAATTGCTGCTCAATAACTTATCTTTTAGAAAAAAGGAGGTAATAAAGATAACCAGGATAATTAATAGAAAAATCAGTGGTTTTTTGATAGCAGTTCCTCCTTTCAGTATTAGCTAGACTAATTATAACATAGATTAAATCAAATGATTAATATAAAAAAATTAAAAACCAAACAAGGAAATCGGTTTACTATCTTTAATATAATATAATAGGAAAGAAAATTTTTGAAAATTTAAGGACGTGGATTAGTTTTAAAAAGACAAGAAATTTAAAGGAGGAATAAAGATGATTCCAACACGCAAATTGAAGACAGGTGATGAGATTCCAGTAATTGCTTATGGAACCTGGGATATTGCAGAAGAAAATGTGGGAGAAAAAGTTGAAATTGCTCTTAAGGAAGGTTATAATCACATTGATACTGCTGAGGGCTACCATAATGAAGCTGGAATTGGTGAAGTGTTAAAAAATTATGACCGAGATGAGTTATTTATTACTTCAAAAGTTTTACCATCTAATTTAAATTATGAAAGTGTTATTAAGGCCTGTAAAAGATCTCTAAAAAAATTAGGAACTGACTATCTGGACCTTTATTTAATTCACTGGCCAAATCCTGCTATCTCTTTAAGAGAAACTCTGCAGGCAATGAAGTATTTATCTGATGAAGGTCTGGTTAAAAATATTGGAGTCAGTAATTTTTCGGTTTATCAATTAAAAGTTGCTTTAAAGATTACTCAGGTACCAATTACTGTCAATCAGGTTGAATTTCATCCCTGGTTGTATCAAAAAGAACTGCTTGAAGTATGTGATCAAAATGACGTTATTCTTGAAGCATCTGCACCACTTGCCAGAACTGAGGTATTAAAAGATGAGACAATTTTAGAGCTTGCTGATAAATATGATAAATCACCTGCTCAGATTGTCCTAAAATGGGAACTGCAGAAGGGAATTGTACCACTTCCTAAATCAAAAAGTAAAGCTCACATTGCTGAAAACTTAGAGCTCTTTGATTGGGAACTCAAAGCAGATGATATGGCAAAAATTGATAATATTGATACAGAGAAAAGAGTTTACATGATCACTCTTGATGATGAAACCTATGGAATTAGTTCCTAAATATTTTAAATAAGAGCTTAAATATTGCTTTAGATTGGATATTAGATGGGCGGTTTTTGCTGCTCTCTAATATCTTTTTTTATTGAAAAGAATTTTACTATGGAGTGAAATATATTCTTAGAAAAAGCCCACTTTATTGAAAAGTGGGCTAGTTAAGTTAATTAAAATTTATTCTGCTTCAGGACCAAAGTTTTCAAAAACGAGCAGCATATTTTTCATTTCAAAGTAGAATGTGTGACATGAAATAGTAGAACCAGAAATTATGTCTACTTCTGGATCAAATGAACTTTTAAGACTTAAACCATAATATCTGCTTAAAAACTCTTCCTGCTTCATTTCTGGATGATGGTCATTTGCATCAAGAGGTTTCCATTTTTTGATTACCGCCATGCTTTCTTCAGTCTTAGAATTATTTGCCATACCAATTACAGCAATAAAATCTTCTGGATGAGAATAGATAATTGTATTTACCCAGCTACCATAACCAATAAGTTCTCCCTCTTTGTAAAGAGGTACAAATGGGTACTTAACTTCATTTCTTTCTGGATAGAAGATATCCCCAGCTTCATCAGCATCAGCTAATTCTAATAAAGAATTTACGTAATCATCAATTGTCCTGCCGGTAGAGATTTCCTGCTTTTCTCCTCCACCAACAACATTAAGAGTGTGGGCTGTAGCAAAAGCCATTCCTGAGAATGCTAAGACTAAAACCAGAATCATTGAGATAACTAAACTTTTTTTCATTTTTTTACCCCCTAATAAATTTTTAGATATAAGATGTGAAAATATAAATTGTTATGTTATATATATCACAATAAAAATTATAGCACTTAAGTTATTACTTGTCAATAGTTTCACAAGATTAAATTTGAATTATTATCAGAAAAAAATATTCAAAAAGAATATTTAATCAGAATAAATGAAAAAATCTGAAAATAAAGAAGGATTTTTAATATTTGTATTGAATAAAATATAATAGACAGACATCAGTCGTCTGACAAACTAAAATTTTTAAAGGAGGAGTTAAGATTTATGCTTAAAAAGTCAAAAAGATTAATGGTGGTAGCTTCATTATTTCTGATTTTTTCTCTTGTTTTTACTGCAGCGGCTCAGGCTGAGGTAAAGAATATCATTTTAATGATTGGTGATGGTATGGGAATCGGCCAGATGGACATGACTAGATATATGGCTGGAGACAAGGATTATAAACTTGAAATGATGAAGATGCCCAATGTTGGTCTTATGATGACCAGTTCTACAGAAGGGGTTACTGATTCTGCTGCCGCTGGTACAGCGATGGCTACAGGTAATAAAGTATACAATGGTGCTGTGGCTATGAATAAAAATGGAGCAGAGTTGGATTCTGTATTGGATTTTGCTGAAGTAAGAAACAAAGCGACAGGGATTATAAGTACCAATATGGTTACAGATGCTACTCCAGCTACTTTTGCTGCCTCTGTTAAAGATCGCGGTATGGGGGGAGAAATTGCAAAACAGATTTTAGATAACGATGTAGACGTTGTTCTTGGTGGTGGACGAGAAGATTTTATGAAAGAAGAAGCCGGCGAAGATTTAATAGCAAAGGCTAAAAAAATGGGTTATCAGTATGTAACAGATAAGGAACAATTAAAAAGAGTAATGCCAATGAATGGTAAAGTGCTTGGCCTGTTTAATGATTCTTATATGAATTATATCAAGGATCGTGATGATCTAGATTCAAAAGAACCAAGTCTTTTAGAAATGACTACAAAAGCGATTGATGTTCTTTCTGAAGATGAAGATGGATTTTTCTTGATGGCAGAAGGAGCAAGAATTGACCATGCAGCTCATGCAGCAGATGTACCGGGAGTTGTAGCAGAAACTCTTGATTTTGATGCAAGCATAAAATATGCTGTTGACTGGGCCAGAGAAAATGGGAATACAATGGTGGTTGTTGTTGCAGACCATGAAACTTTAGGATTTTCTGTAACTGAACCTATTAATAAAGAAGCTCTAATGAATATTGAAGTCTCTCCGGAATATATGGCTGGTAAATTAGTTGAAACTGAATCTGGAAATGCATATACAATTGATAGTATTCAGCGCGTATTTAAAGAATATGCTAATCTTGAATTAACTGAAAAAGAAGCTAGAGAGTTTAATAGTAATATTGTAAATGAAGATGATGGTTCACTTTATTATCAATATAAAGTAGGCTGGCAAATCGGATCAATTATTGCTGAAAAAAATAATGTTGGCGTAGTTGCTGCAGATGTACGGGCAAAATCTGATACTGGTGGACATACACTTAATTCAGTTCCAATTTTCGCTTTTGGACCTGAGACTGAAGATTTCAATGGAGTTATCCAAAATACTGAATTCTCCAAAGTACTATTTGAAGCAATGCGTCCGTAAAATAAATAGATAATCTATAAAATAATAGTTTTACTCAAAAGTGGCAGATTCTAATCTGCCACTTTTAAATTTTATAACTATATAAGATTGCTGTCAGAAATTATAACTTGACAAAAATTTACTAATCTTGATATAATTAAGGTTAATAAAGAGTTAGAAACTCTTTTTAATAAAGGTAAACTTATCGTGAGGTAAGGACACAAAGCTGAGGATCTCAATTTGAGATAGCCGGCTGCTAAAAGGAGGATAAAATGAAGCTTAAATTTCGAGTGATAAGTGGAATTAGTTTAATGTTTATGATTTTATTTCTGAATTTTTTTCTTACTACTGATTATGTTGAAGCTGCTGCTAAAAAGAAGAATTTAATTGAACGAAGTGTTCAGACTGAAGCCAGGATTCCGGTTTTTCAGAGAGTAGAAGTAGTTGATAAAGCTGATATCGACTATACTTTTTTGATGGCAAATTACAGTGGAAGTAGAGAAATCATTATCGAAGATGGATTAAGTATTGAAATTCTAAGTAATGCTGATTGGTATCTCCGGTTAAATAATAGAAATTTAAATACCACTGTTATGATAAAAAAAGCTGATCAAAGTGATTTTGAGTGGCAAAAATTGAATTCAACCACAGCTAAATTTAGAGGAGAAAAAGGTGTCAGACAGATAAGTTTTGATTTAAAGTTTATTTTAGATCCTGATTATAGAGCTTCAGTTAATAATTTGGAACTTGATTTAAGACACAGTATTACTCCTGTTTTATACTAAAATAAGTAATCAAAATACCTTCAGGTAGATAGTTCTTTTAGTTAGACTTTCTACCTGGAGGTATTATATTAAATCAATTATTTTTGTTTTTCAGTTTGTTTAAAAGGTTGCCTACTCTTTTTTGGGCAGCCTTTTTTTCATTTTTGTTGAGTTCAAATTCAATATTTAAAATACTTCCTTCCTCAGTTCCTTCTGGTAGCTCACTTAAGGGAAGATAAAAGTCTAACTTTTCTTCCGGGCGAATCAATAATCTTGCTTTTTCTGCTTCAATTTTATCAACAGTTACCTTCATCAAATCATCCTTTCTTTATTTTTTAATTTACAGTAATTTTGTTCTGCCAGTGTTTAAATTTTTCTTCACCAATACCATCGACTTCTTTAATTTCTTCAATTTTTTTAAAATAGCCATTCTTTTCTCGATAACTGATTATCTTTGCGGCTGTTGCCGGTCCAATACCCCAGAGCCTGTCTAAACTAGTTTCGCTGGCTGTATTAATATTAATTAAACTGTTATATTTCTCAGCAGCAGCTGATTTAGTTTCGGAATAAGTTTTGCTATTTTTTAGATCAGTAATTTGATCAACTTTGACTGTATAATTGTTTCCATCAGCTGTAACTACAATATTACCATTTAAGTCGTTTCTGTAAACCCGGGCTCCTAATTTTTGATAAAGTTCCACAATCTCTGCTGCTGGATGATCATAATGATTATCAGCCCCTACCTGAATAACTGCCAGTTCAGGTTCTAAACTGTTAATCCAGCTTTTTAAACCGGAAGTTTTACTTCCATGATGAGGTACCTTGATCAAATTCACCTGAAGTTCAGGATATTCAGACAGCAGTTTATTTTCAACTTTTTTTTCTATATCTCCAGTAAATAAGAATTTCTGGGTATCATATTCAAGTACAAAGACCAGCGAGGAATTATTTAAACTATAATTCTCTAATGATTCCTCAGGATGAAGAAATGTAATTTTACTTTCACCAATTTCAAATTGATCCCCACGTCGGGGTGTTTTAAAATTAATATTCTCCTGATCGATTTTGAGCAGATAGTTCTCATAAGTTTGAGATGTATGTATTTTACCGCTGTCCAGTACAGTTTTCACTTCAAAGCTGTTAATTATATCAACCAGCCCCCCTATATGATCAGCATGGGGATGGGTACTAATAATATAATCCAGTTTTTTAACTTTCTGTTCCTTTAGATAGCTAATAATCCTGGCAGTTATACTATCTGTCCGGTCACCACCATCAATCAGTATATTCTGTCCTCCTGCTTCTTCAATTAAAATTGAATCTCCCTGACCTACATCAATAAAATGAATTTTTAAATTTTGAGCTGTGGTATTAAGAGTGAATAATATACAAAATAATATAATTAAAAACAGCAGAATTGTTTTCTTTTTGCTAAGATTAAAATTAAGCATATCCGTATCCTTTCTCTGTAAAATATTAATTTAACTAATTTATAATTTCTAGATTTTAACTAATAATCCTTTTTTCTCAATTGAAAAAGCTGGATAAGCAATGTATACTTATAATAAGTAAATTTTATAGTTTAAATTGAGGGGATAAAAGTGAGCCAAAAATTAGAAATTATTATTCTAGCAGAAAATAATGTTGAAAAAAGAAAGCTACTGGCTGAACATGGACTTTCCTTTTATTTTAAGTATAAGGGACAGAAATATCTTTTTGATACGGGCCAGGGAGAGGTTTTATTTTCAAATGCAGAAAAGTTGGGGATAGATCTAGCAAGTATTGATACAGTCTTTTTAAGTCACGGTCATGATGATCATACAGGGGGCTTAAAAAAACTGCTGCAGATTAATCCTGAAGTCAGGGTATTTGCTCACAGTGATATTTTTCTGCCAAAATATAAAAATACTGAAAGAGGGCTCGAATTTATCGGGACAGAGCTTAAAAAATCTGAAATTAATAACTTTGAGGCAGCTGAGACTGCAATTACTGCAGCAGCGGGAATTTACAATACAGGTGAAATTTCGGCTCGTCGGGAAACATATATTAACCCCAGATACATAGTTAAAAAAGAGGGGAAAGAAATTATTGACCATTTTAATGATGACACTTCTTTATATATCGAGACTGAGAGTGGAATTGTGATTCTGCTGGGCTGCAGCCATAAAGGGGTAAAAAATATAATTAATGAAATTAAAGCTGAAGTTGGAGATAGAAAAATTGCTGCAATTTTAGGTGGAATGCACCTTAAACGTGCTACCAGCAAAGAGTTGGAAGATTTAATTGACTATTTTGAAGAAATTAATTTTGAGCTGCTGGCACCAATGCACTGTACTGGGCGTGTGGCAGCTGTAAAATTTAAAGGAGCATTTGGAGACAGAGTCAGGCTGGCTTCAGTTGGTGATAGATTTGAATTTTAATTTTCTGGAGGCAAGATAATGGAATTTAAACAGATCAAAAATAATAAAGTTTACGAACAGGTTATTGAACAGATCAGGCAGATGATTTATGAAGGGGAACTTCAGAGAGGAGATAAACTCCCCTCAGAGCGGGAGTTAAAAAAACAGCTTGGAGTCAGCAGAGCTTCAATCAGGGAGGCTTTTAGTGCTCTGGAAATGATTGGTTTGATCGAAAGTCGTCCGGGAGAAGGTACATTCATTCGAGACAGTTTTGATGAAGATATTTTTAATCCGCTTTCTCTTATCTTACTTTTAAATGATAATGTTGCCGAAGAACTGCTGGAATTAAGAAGGGTACTGGAGATTGACTGTGTTAAGTTGGCGGCAGAACGGGCAACTGAAGCTGAGATTAAAGAAATGCAGTCCTATATTGAGGATCTTCTCTCCAGTTCAGGTTATGAGGAAGAAAGCATAAAAGCAGATAAGATGTTCCATTATACCATCGCCAGGGCCAGCGGTAATAAAGTATTATTATTTTTTATGCGCTCAATTTCGGAGGCAATGGATTTTCATATTAAAAATACCAGAACAAAGCTGGTTTCAAAAGAAGAAACAATGGCCGACTTTGCTGTACAGCATCAAAAAATCTTTAAAGCTTTAAAAGAACATAATTCTGAGCAGGCTGCTGTTGAAATGAAAAATCATTTAGATTATGTAGAAAAATTGATAAATAAGGAAATTGAAGGATAAAAAGGGAATGGATTAAGCCAGAAATATATTTGAAATTATTTAAAATAGAATATTTCTTAAAAATTCGCCTGTAAAGGCGGATTTTTTGATTTAAATGTGAAAATATAAATTTAATTGGGCAGTTTTAATAATTTTTAGAATAATTTTTTATTTTTTTAAGCTTTATATTTAGTAGAGAGTCAATTAAAGATAATTAAATCTTTAATACTTGTTTATCTGGCCATTTTATTACTTTAGATAGGTATTTCAAATTTTTTGAGAAACTAACAGAAGACAATCTTTGGGAGATAGGCAATCACAAATTTGTGAATTTTTTATTTATCAGACAATTGGAAAAAGTCCGAAATGTAGGCAGGTATAATGGATTTTGTGGTGAAATAATATAATAGAGTACTGATGGTCTGACCATCAAACAATATTGCATAATACGGGGGTGAAGAAAATTAAGATAGCAGAAAAATTTTATTAGAAAGTTTCTCCGAAATTAAAACTGAAAATTATATAAAGACAATTATATAAGGAGGAATTTATGTTAGCGCTTTTAGCTGCTTTACCTATTATTATTGTTGGAGTTTTAATGATTGGTTACATGTGGCCTGCAAGTAAGGCGATGCCTTTTGGCTGGCTTAGTGCTTTAATTATAGCCGGTATAGGTTGGGGAATGCCGGTTAAATGGTTATCTGCAGCCACAATTGGAGGAGTAATCAATGCCCTTAGTATTTTACTAATAGTATTTGGAGCTTTACTTATTTTACAGCTAATGAAAAAAAGCGGAGGAGTATATGGCATTTCTCATTCTATGACTTCAATTTCAGTCGATAGAAGAGTTCAGGTAATTATTATTGCCTGGTTAATGGGATCATTTTTTGAAGGAGCAGCAGGTTTTGGGACACCTGCCGCAGTTGCGGCTCCACTATTAGTAGGTATGGGTTTTCCACCTTTGATTGCAGCAACTTCTGCTCTGATTGCAGATAGTACAGCTGTAACTTTTGGTGCTGTAGGAGTACCTATTTGGGGTGGCTTTGCTGCTTTAGAAAACTTAATTGAGTTTCCAATCCAATCAATGGGAGTAAGTATCGAATTTAGTCAATTTTTACACAATATCGGTGCTTTTTCTGCCCTCTTACATTTTTTAGTTGGTTCATTTATTCCGTTGATTATTGTTTTATTAATGACCAGAATTGTAGATGGGTCTTTTAAAAAAGGTTTAGAAGTATTGCCGCTGGCATTATTTGGTGGTTTTATTTTCACAATTTGTCAATTTTCAATAGCCTATTTTGTTGGACCAGAACTTCCATCTTTACTGGGATCATTAATTGCACTACCTGTCTTTATTTTGCAGTCTCAAGAGGTTTTCTGGTACCGGACAAAAAGTGGGATTTTCCTGCTCATGATCAGTGGGATGAGAGCTGGGAAGGTGAAATTAAAGCTGGAGAACGGGATGTAGATGCTGCTCAAAAACAGGTTGGTACTTTTAAAGCCTGGTTACCATATGCTTTAATTGGATTAATTTTACTGGTAGGACGTCTGGAAATTTTTAATTTAACTCCATTATTAAAAAGCTGGACAGTTGGCTGGACAAATATTTTTGGCACAGGTATTGGTAAAGTGATAACTCCTTTTTATAATCCGGGTGTATTTCCCTTTATTTTTGTTGCCTTATTAATTCCTGCTTTACACGGTCTGGACAGTAGCAAAACAAAAGAAGCCTGGAAAGAAACCTTTAAGATGATTCAGCCAGCTGCAATTGCTCTATTCTTTGCTCTGGGAATGGTTTATATTATGATGAATTCCGGTGGAGCAACAGGAGAAGACTCGATGCTGCTTGTTATGGCCGAATTTGCAGCAGCAACTCTGGGCTCAATTTGGTATTTAGTGGCTCCACTAGTTGGTATTTTAGGAGCCTTTATCTCTGGCAGTAATACTACTTCCGATATTATGTTTGGTCCTTTTCAGTATGGAACTGCAGTAGCTTCAGGTACAGCTGTTACTCCAACACTTGCACTTCAGGCACTGGGGGGAGCGGCAGGTAATATGATCTGTATCCATAATGTTGTGGCGGCAGCGACTACAGTTGGTCTGGTTGGTAAAGAAGGGTTAATAATTCGCAAGAACTTAGCGGTTTCGCTTTTTTATGGTTTAGCCGCTGGAGCCCTGGCCTGGATAATAACAATATTTTTTATGCCAGGTATATTTTAACTTTAAAGCACTGCTGAGGGATAATTATGACCTCAGCAGTGTGATGACTTAAATTTTTTTGCAGGAAATTTAGAAATAATAGAGAATTATAATATTATGACTTTAATGGTCTGACCATCAAACCAAAAGAATTTTTACAGGGAGGTAAAGAAATTGAATATAGTTATTCCGATTAAACAGGTTCCAGAAACAAGTAATGTAAAAATGGACGAAGAGACAGGTACAATGAAGCGTGACGGGGTAGAAAGTATTATTAATCCACTTGATCTTTATGCGATTGAAACAGGTATTCAGTTAAAAGAAGAATATGGTGGTAAGATTACGGTGATTACAATGGGCCCTCCAAGTGCTGATAAAGCATTAAAAGAGGCAATAGCCATGGGTTGTGATGATGGTATTTTACTTTCCGGAAGAGAATTTGCCGGTTCAGATACCTGGGCCACCTCTTATGCTTTAGCGGAAGCTATCAAAGAAATTGAAGATGTTGATTTAATTTTAGCAGGAGAAAGAGCTACTGATGGTGATACAGGACAGGTTGGCCCTGGTATTGCATCCTGGCTTGATCTTACCCTTTCAACCTATACTTCAAAAGTAGTAGATGTTAATTTGATTGACGAAGAAGTTGATTACACAACAGTTAAACAGGATTCAATCATAGTTGAGAGAATGGTAGAAGATGGTTATGAAAAATTAGAACTGCCGCTGCCTGCTTTACTGACAGTTGTCAAGGAAATTTCCTTCCCGCGCCTACCTACTTTAAGAGGAAAACAGCGCTCACGTCAGGTTGAAATTCCCCAGTGGAATTTAGAAAATCTTGATATGAACAAGGAATTTCTCGGACTGCAGGGTTCGCCAACCAGAGTGGTTAATATTGACCATCCCAAGGTGACCAGGGTTGGAACAATTCTTGATGTCAGAGAAGACGGTAATGTAGAAGAGGCAGTTTCTCAGTTAATCGACTACTTAAAAGCAAAAGAATTAGTATAGGGAGGTAATATAAATGGACTATAATGGTGTATGGACACTGGGAGAAGCACGTGATGGTGAGATTAAAGAAGTTTCCTTTGAGTTATTGAGCAGAGGGCGCAAATTAGCAGATAAATTGGACGAAGAGCTGGTTTCATTAGTAATTGGTGATGGAATTACAGATCAACAGGCAGAAGAATTGATAAAGAGTGGAGCAGATAAGGTATTATTAATGAACGCTCCTGCTCTAAAAGATTTTATAGTTGAAAACTACAGTAATGTAATAGAGGATTTAATTGAGGAATACAAACCAGAAATTATTCTGGCAGCAGCCACAACAATGGGAAGAACAGTTATGCCTTACATAGCTATTAAGACCGATGCCGGCCTAACAGCTGACTGTACAGAATTGGATATTGAAGAGGATACAGGCAACCTTCTGCAGACCAGACCGGCAATTGGTGGTAATATTTTGGCTACAATTAAAACTCCAAATCACAGACCGCAGATGGCAACAGTCAGACCACATTCTACCAAAGCAGCTGAAAAAGATGAAAGCCGTACAGGTGAGATAGTGCATCTTAAATTTGATAGTTCACTTTTAGATGGCCGGGTTAAAAAACTTGGTTTCCGCAAAAATGAAGAAGATGCAGTCAATATTCAGGATGCAGATGTAGTAGCAGCTGGCGGAAAGGGACTCAAAAAAGGTGAAAACTTTGCTCTGATCAGAGAGCTTGCTGGTTATTTTGAGGGAGCAGTTGGAGCTTCGAGGGATGCAGTTGACCGGGACTGGATTTCCTATCCCTATCAGGTAGGTTTAAGTGGTAAAACAGTTACCCCTAAACTTTACTTTGCAGTTGGTATTTCCGGTGCCATTCAGCATCTGGCAGGAATGAAAACTTCTGAAAACATAATTGCAATTAACGAAGATCCCGATGCAGATATATTTAAAGTATCAGATTTTGGCATAGTAGGCGATTTATTTGAAATTGTACCTGAACTGAATAAGCAGCTGGCTGAGGAGGTAAAATAATGAAATATAATCCTGTAACTGAGGAAATTTTAGCAGAATTAAGAGAAATTGTTGGTGATAAAAATGTAATGACAGATGAAGAAAAAATAGAAGCTTATTCTCATGATGAAATACCGGCAGAACAGTATGCACACATGCCAGAGGTTGTTTTAACTCCAAATACAGCTGAAGAAATAGCAGCGGTTATGAAACTGGCCAATAGAGAGCTGATTCCGGTAACCCCTTCAGGAGCTCGCAGCGGACTCTCTGGTGGTGCAATACCTGAGCATGGAGGAATCGTAATTTCCGTAGAAAATATGGATGAGGTTGTAGAGATTGATTATGATAATTTAATGATGGTCTTAGAGCCGGGAGTAATTACCAATAATGTAAACGAAATGTTAGAAGAGAGCGGGCTTTTCTTTGCTGGTTATCCAATGAGTGTAGAAACCTGTTATCTTGGTGGTAATATTGCAGAAAACGCCGGTGGCGGTAAGGCTGTAAAATATGGTGTTACCGGCCGCTATGTGATGGGACTGGAAGTTGTGACTCCAACTGGCGAGATTGTGCAGCTGGGAGGTAAGCGGGTTAAAGATGTAACTGGTTATGATCTAAAACAGCTAATTGTTGGTTCTGAAGGTACCTTAGGTATAGTTACTAAAGCTATTATTAAACTCTTACCTAAACCAACTCAGAGAGTAGGACTTTTAGCTCTCTTTAAAGATGAGGCTACTGCTATTTCTACAGTACCAAAGATTATGACAGAAGGAAGGATAATCCCAACCAGTATTGAATTTATGGATAAACTTTCTGTTAAAACTTCCTGTGAATACTTAAATGAACACCTTCCTTATCAGGAAGCAGGTGCTATGCTTTTAATAGAGGTTGATGGCAATAAAGAGGATATAGTTAATGCCGATAGCGAAACCATTGGAGAACTCTGTCTGGACAATGATGCGATCGAGGTTTATGTAGCAGATAATCATACAACCAGAGAGCGGATCTGGAGTGTGCGCCGAAATATTGCTGAGGCCTTTAAAGTTGTAAGTCCACATCAGAGTTTAGAAGATATTGTAGTTCCAACTGCTAATATTCCTAAACTGATGCCTTATTTAGATGATATCAGTGAAAAATATGAGATTAAGGTTCCCTGTTATGGTCATGCTGGTGACGGTAATCTGCATGCTACTTTAGTTAAAAATCCTGATCATTCAATGGAAGAGTGGTTTGAGATTGAAGAAGAGGCGCTGGCAGATTTATATCAGGCAACCAAAGAGCTTGGTGGTACTTTAAGTGGTGAGCATGGTATTGGTTCCAAGCGTAAAAAGTATATGGAAATGATGATGAGTCCGGCCGAACTTAATTTAATGCGGGGCATTAAAAAAGCTTTTGACCCAAATAATATTATGAATCCGGGTAAGATTTTTGATCTAGAGTAGTTTACAAAAAGAACATCTTGATCTTCAGTGCAAATTTTTGAATCATCT
Organism: Halanaerobium sp. ST460_2HS_T2; assembly: GCF_003337665.1. Taxonomy (NCBI): domain Bacteria; kingdom Bacillati; phylum Bacillota; class Clostridia; order Halanaerobiales; family Halanaerobiaceae; genus Halanaerobium; species Halanaerobium sp. ST460_2HS_T2. The sequence goes on along the minus strand of NZ_QPJF01000007.1, from coordinate 50,036 downwards.
AAAGCTCATAAAAGTTAAAAATAAGGCTAGCTGGCCTATGGGACATCCTCTCACTTGACCAGTTTACAACCTCGTGTTGTTCAACCATATTTTTAACTTTTATTTGCTAAGATTCTTTTCAAAAAATTTGCTATTCAGTCAATATGAACTTTTTGTTAGAAGCAATTCTAAATTAAATATTGTTGAAACTACAATTTATTAAGGAAGTGACTTTTATAATGAAGCAGATTAAATTTCCTTTTGGAAGAGAGGAGTTAGCGTTAGAAGTAGAGGAAGATAGACTCAAGGGTGTTTTACTATCTCAGGCTCATAAATTTGAGGCAGATAAATCGGAAACTGAGATTGTAAAAGAGGCGATGGCTAATCCTATTGCAAGCAAAAGGCTTTCGGAGCTGGCCCGGGGTAAGAAGGATATTGTAATTATCTCGAGCGATCACACCCGTCCTGTTCCCAGCCATATTACAATGCCTATAATTTTAGAAGAAATTAGAAAAACTGCTCCTGAAGCCAGAATTACAATTTTAGTGGCAACTGGTTTTCACCGGGCTTCAACTGATGAGGAGCTGAGAGATAAATATGGTGATGCAATAGTTGAGAGTGTTAATATTGAAATGCATGATAGCCGTGATGAAGATCAGATGGTCAATCTGGGTAAGCTGCCTTCGGGGGGGGATATGCTTTTAAATAAAACAGCAGTTGAGGCTGATCTTTTAGTGGCAGAAGGTTTTATTGAGCCCCACTTTTTTGCTGGATTTTCTGGTGGACGTAAGAGTGTACTGCCTGGAGTGGCCAGCAAAACTACTGTTTTAGCCAATCATTGTGCAGAATTTATTGACAGTGAATATGCCAGAACTGGTAATTTAGAGGGCAATCCAATGCACAGGGATATGCTCTATGCAGCTGAAGCAGCCGGACTGGAATTTATTTTAAATGTTGTTATTGATGCTGAAAAAAAGGTGATCAATGCTTTTGCCGGTCATCGCGAAAAAGCGCATCTTAAAGGAACAAAATTTGTGGACTCCCTGGCTGGAGTGGATGCAGAGCCAGCTGATATTGTTATTACTACCAATGGGGGTTATCCACTTGATCAAAATATTTACCAGTCAGTAAAGGGAATGACAGCAGCTGAGGCTAGCTGTAAAGAAGGTGGAGTTATTATCATTGCTGCAGAATGCTCTGACGGTCATGGAGGAGAAGAATTTTACCGAACTTTTCGTGATGCAGATAGTGTGCAGCAGATTATGGATGATATTTTAGCCCGCGGCCGCAAGGAAACAGTTCCGGATCAGTGGGAAACTCAAATTTTAGCAAGAATAATGCTTAAATTTAAAGTGATTATGGTTACAGATCCTGAAAAGAGGAATATTGTCAGGGATATGGGGATGGATTGGGCTGAAGATCTGGAGCAGGCAGTAAAGAAGGCTGAATCTCTGCTGGCAAAGGAAAATCCCTCAATTACAGTAATTCCAGATGGAGTTTCAGTAATTGTTAGAAGTTAGATTCAGCCATTTTTTCAAAACTAATTTTTAAAACTTAATATTTTAATCTGGCCAGGAAAGATCCTACTCAAATTTGAGGTTATACCATTAAAAAGGTAATTTTTCGGGGAGACCCGGATGTTAAGAAATTACTTTTCATAAACTTTAATTTCTGATATGATTAAAGCGAAAAGAGTTTATATTATCCTAACAATAGCTTTTTATATTAGGAGGAACTTATTTGCTTAAATTTGAAGTGGAAAAGCGACTGCGTTTTTTTTCGCTGATACTTTTCCTGGCCTTTATTTTAAAATATAATTATTTGATGCTGCATATATTTTATGCACCATCTCTGACAGCGCTGATAATTAGAAATTTATTTTTTATCATATTTTACTTAAAATTTGTTGAGCCTCTGCTTATTTCTAAAAAGATAAGACAGAGGTTGTTTTTGATGCTGATAATTTTTACTATTTTTGTTTTATCTAACCACTGGTATAACCGTTATTTTGGTAATTTTCTAAGTATCAGTGATATTTTTGCAGGAGAGGGAACCGGTCAATTTTCAATGTATGAGGTTTTATTTACTCATATTTTTAAATACTGGGATGTTATTTTTATACTTGATATTGTGCTGCTTGGTATTACCGGCTTTAATTCTCTCCCGGATCTTAATCTAGTTAAGGACTGGGGTTTTTGGAAACTATCATTAAAAGAAATTCCCATCAAAAACACAACTGCTTTTGCGCTTATTATTTTACTATTACTGGTTCAGATAGTTGCAGGCAGTTATATAATGGGTGGCAAGAGCCCGGCAGAACTTTACCGATCAGGCAGCTCCTACTTAGCATCAGTTTATGGTATTTTACCATTATATACAATAGAGGCCTACAGTTATATAACCCGTGAGGAAGAAAAACCAAGACCGGAACTTAAAAATATTCCTTATTATAAAAAGCAAAGACAGCTCAGTGGGATCCAAAAACTTCCTGACAAAACAAATGTAATTCTAATTCAGGTGGAATCACTTGATGCAAAGGTTTTGGATTACAGCAAACAGGGAGAACAGATAACACCTTTTTTAAATAAGCTTAAAGATCAGAGTCTTTATTTTGAAAATTTCTATGCTCAGAAAGTTAACGGTAGTTTTGATGCGGACTTATCAACTCTTACTTCTTTATATCCCGTTAATCGCAGTTATGTTTTTAGAGATATTGATCTGAGTGCTTTTCAGTCTTTACCACTGCTGCTTAAGGAAAAAAATTATCAGACTCTTGCTTTTCACAATAATGATCGTAACTTTTTTAATCGGGCTGAAGCTTATCCAGATCTAGGCTTTGATCGTTTTTACAGTCAGAGATATTTTGAAGAAAATATCTACCCTGTACCTGAGGCAAGAGGACTGGGAGTCAATGATTATGATTATTTTAATCAGGCTGCAGAGATTATAAAAGAAAAAGCGGCAGCTGAGGAGCCATTTTTTGCTTATTTAATTTCACTAACCAGTCATACCCCTTTTAATTTTTATCCGAAAACAGCTGTTAAAGAATTTGCTGGAGTAAAAAATAACCTGGTTCAGAATTATTTTAGATCAATTAATTTTACAGATGCTGCAATTGAAAACTTCGTTAATAAACTTAAAGAAGCCGGGATAATGAAGAATACTCTGCTTGTTATTTATGCTGATCATGAGTCTGAAATTAAATCTATAGAATATGAATCAGACAGTGATTTTACTCTCTGGCGGAATGTAAAAGTTCCTTATCATATTCCTCTGATTATTAAACATCCAGAGATTAAAAATAGGATAATTAAGCGGGAAGGTACTACCACAGATATAGCCCCAACTGTACTTGATTTGCTTGGATATCAGGAATTACCCGATCAGTTTGTGGGCAGTTCATTATTTTTAGAAGAGGAAAATCCAATTTTATTTTTACACGAAACTCCACATCTGCTTAAAGATGGGCAGCTTTATATAAAAGAATTGGATCAAATAATTAAAGTGGGACATTTAAAAAATCAGGAAAAAGAAATAACATTTTCTGAGGCAAAAATAAATGAAATAACAGAAATAATTGATTATATGCGCAGTATTTTTATGATCAATCAGGGTGAGATATTTAAGGAGGTGGAATAATTAAATACTTTATAATTATTTCAACCATCATCTTAGTCTTTGCTTTTATATATTTTGAATTCTACTATTTAATTAGACCATCAAAACTGGGAAAAAAAATTATTGAAAACTATAATTTTGATTATCCGGTTCTGATAGCTCATCGGGGTGCTTCTTATGCTGCGCCTGAATCTACATTACCGGCAGTTAAAATAGCTTTGGAAAGTGGTGTGGATTATATAGAACTTGATGTCCAGAGAACCAAGGATGGCGAACTTGTTGTTTTTCATGATACAAATCTTCTTCGATTAACAGATGCCAGAAAAGTTTTTCCTGACAAGAAAAATTATGAACTTAAAAATTTTACCCTGGCAGAATTGAAAAAATTGAATTATGGTGCCTGGTTCAATGTCAAATATCCAGAACGGGCCCGGGATAGCTACAGTCAACTAACTATTTTAACTTTAGCTGAAGTTTTAGACTTTGTTGATCCGGTAAATACAGGGGTTGGACTCTTTCTGGAATTAAAAAGTCCTTATCTTTATGAAGAAATTGAAAAAGAAATTGTCGCTCTGCTGCAGAAAAAAGAAATATATGAGACTGCTGAAAAGAAACCTTATATATTATTTCTTTCTTTTTCTCCAGCAAGTTTAAAGCGGCTTTCAGAATTACGTCCGGAATCACCACGGATACTTTTAACCAGGAGAAATTTTGTTTCTCCAAAACGCTGGCGAGGCTGGCTGGAAATAACAGAAGAAGTAGCAGCTGGGATTGGTCCCAAAGGACATGTCAGTTTTCCCTGGTATATCGGAGCTGCCCATAAAAAAGGGTTATTTGTTTTTCCTTATGTAATTAATCGTTCCTGGCAGCTGAAGATTTTTTCCTGGTTTAGTGCTGATGGTTATATTACTGATCGCCCTGAAATGCTGGCTGATTTTTATAACAGGGTGCAGGAATTTGGAGAAAGTGTGGGAGAACTGGGAGAAAATATACTCGAAGAGGAAGAGGAAAAAAGTACTGATGATTCCAATCAGCAAAAAAAAAATAATTAATTACCCTATTTAATGGAATTATCCAAAAAGTTTATGATATAATTTAAATACTGGATATTTATAAAATGAAAACATTTTCAAGCTTAATTTTATTATATGTTTAGTGAATAATAATTTGAATTTATTTAAAAATCAGGAGGGTTAAATTATGCAGAATTTTACTTTTCAAAACACAACTAAAATAGTTTTTGGTCGGGATACAGAAGAAGAAGTGGGCCAATATACGGCAGAACATGGTTCCAAGGTGCTGCTGCATTATGGTGGAGGTAGTATAAAAAAATATGGAACCTATGATAAAGTGGTTGAATCACTCAAAAAAGCAGGAGTGGACTATGTAGAACTGGGTGGAGTTGAACCCAATCCAAAACTTTCTCTGGTTAAGGAAGGGATTAAGCTGGCCCGGGAAGAAAATGTAGATTTTATCCTGGCAGTTGGTGGAGGTAGTGTTATTGACTCTGCTAAAGCAATTTCTGTTGGTTATTTTTATGATGGTGATGTCTGGGACTTCTTTACTAGAGAAGCTGAAATAACTGAGGCTCTGCCAATTGGAGTTGTTCTGACTATTCCTGCTGCTGGAAGTGAATCCAGTGGGGCTTCTGTTGTAACAAAAATGGATGGAATGTATAAACGAGATATTGGCTCTGATTTAATCAGACCTCAATTTGCAATTATGAATCCTGAAATAACATTTACTTTACCAAATTATCAGACAGCCTGTGGAGCTGTAGATATTATGGCTCATATAATGGAAAGATATTTTACAAACACTGAGAATGTTGAGTTAACAGATAGATTATCAGAATCAGCTTTAAAAACTATTATTAAAAATGTGCCAGAAGTACTGAAAAATAATGAGGATTATGCGGCCAGAGCTGAAGTAATGTGGACAGGAACAATTGCTCATAATAATTTGCTTGGCACTGGTAGAGAAGAAGACTGGTCTTCCCATGGAATTGAACATGAATTGAGTGGAATTTATGATGTTGCCCATGGTGCAGGCCTGGCAGTTGTTTTTCCGGCCTGGATGGAATATGTGTATCAGCATGATTTAGAAAGATTTGCTCAATTTGCGGTTCGAGTCTGGGATGTAGATCCTGATTTTAAAGATCTGGAATGGACTGCTCGTCAGGGAATTAAAAAGACCAGAGAATTCTTTAAGTCAATTGGAATGCCGGTTACCCTGGAAGGTCTTGATGTTCCAGCTGATCGACTCGAAGAAATGGCAGAAAAGGCAACAGAAAATGGACCAATCGGTAACTTTGTTAAATTAGATACAGAAGATGTTTTAAATATTTATAAAAGTGCATTAAAGTAATGGCTGGAGGTGCCTAAATGCTGCAGAAAATATCTGCCTTTGTTTTTTTATTGATCGTCTGGTTTATCTTTGCAGGAAAAATAAGTGTTGATGTTTTAATAATAGGCAGTGCAGCTTCACTTCTGGTGACCCTTTTTTTTAGTGATATGTTATTCAGGGAAGTTCACCGTAGACTTCCCTGGTATCACTATTTACGTAAGCTGGCACTTATCTTATTATTTATTCCTGTGTTTTTTTATGAAGCAGTAACAGCTGCTTTAAAGGTTTCTAAACATGTTTTTGAAAAAAATCCTTCCTTTAATCCTGGAATTGTTAAAGTTAAGACTGAACTTACCGATATTACAGGCCTGAGTTTACTGGCCAATCTCATTACACTGACTCCAGGGACATTAACTCTCGACTATGACAGAAGCGAAAAAGCTTATTACATCCACTGGATTGATGTAGAAACAGTGGAAGAGGCGGAATTAAAAAAGAAAATAATTGCCCGTTTTGAGCGCTGGGTGGGAGTGATTTTTAGATGATTATTGGACTTGCTATTTTTTTTACCATACTTTCGGTCATTGTATCCTACCGGGTGGTAGTTGGTCCTACCATTACTGATAGGTTAATTGGTGCTGATACAATAGGAATTTTTATGTCTCTGGTAATGCTGATGATTGCTCTTGAATACGATATTTATCTTCTGGTTGATATTGTACTTGCCTATGCAGTCTTATTATTTATTGATATGCTGATTTATGCTAAATATTTTGAGCACGGGGAGCTGTATAGATAATGCCAATTAGATTAATAATCTCATATTTTTTAATGGGAACCGGTTCTGCTTTTGCTGTGGTAACCGTACTTGGATTACTTCGTTTTCCTGATGTCTATACCCGAATTCATGCCGGAGCAGTAGTACTGACTATTTCTGCGGTGCTGGTGACAATGGGGACTGCAATTTATGTCTGGAACTTTTTTTTGAGTGCGAAAATCGTTCTAATCGGAATCTTTTTTCTTTTTTCTAATCCAATGGCAACTCATGCAATCGCCCGGGCTTCTTATAAACGTCAGATTGCTTTACCAAAGGAGTATGAGATAGATGCCTATTCTGATTATTTAGGGAGAGATGACTAATGGCTGTACTGGAAGTTATTTTAGTAATTTTTTTAGTTTTTTCGGCTCTAATGGCTGTTCGCTTTGATGAAGAATTGATTTCTATAATTTTTTTATCTATTTTCTCCCTGATTTTAACAGCATTATATCTTTTGCATAAGGCTGCTGATGTAGCTCTGGCAGAGGCTGTAATTGGTGCTGGTTTGAATACAGCAATTTTTATGAGTGCAATCAGTCAGATAAGACACGGAGATTCTGACTGAAAACACAGCCGGGGGTGGTGAATTTGAATAAACTAATAAAAAAAATAATGAGCTTATTTATTCTGGCTGGTGTAACTTATGCACTTTATCAAAACTTTTCTCTAATGCCTGAGTACCAGGGATTAAATGAAGGGCTTTCCAGTTATATTATTGAATCAGGACTAAATGATACTGGCTCACTTAATTTAATTACTGCTGTACTATATGATTATCGAGCTTTCGATTCTCTGGGGGAAAGTACTGTTATTTTTGGTGCAGTTAGTGGAATAGTTCTTATTTTATCCCGCAAAATGCTTCCTGTTTCTTCTAAGGGATTGTCATTTATTGTTAAAAGAACTTTAGGGATTATGACTCCTTTTATAGCACTTTTTGGGCTTTATGTTATTACTCATGGTCATCTTACTCCTGGCGGAGGTTTTCAGGGAGGAGTAATACTGGCGGCAATTTCTATTATTTTTAGTATAGTATATGGTAGTGCCTTTGATTATCGCCGTTATAGTCCGCAAACTAAAACCGCTCTGGAAACAGGGGGAGCTATGATTTTTCTGGGACTGGGTTTGGCCGGAATTATTCTGGAGGGCGCATTTTTGCATAACCTTGGTTTTTTAACTGCCGAAACAGGGACTTTAATTTCTGCAGGTAGTATTCCCTATATAAACATTGGAGTAGGTTTTAAGGTTGGGGCAGGACTGGCTATTATTTTTTACAGTATGATTCAAAAAACTTTTGAGGAGGATTTTTAATGTTTAATAATTTAATTTTTATCATCCTCTTTATGCTTGGCTTTTATGCTCTGGTTATCAAAACTAATTTAATAAAAAATGTAATTGGATTAAATTTAATGGAAGCAGCTGTTTTCTTCTGGGTTATTTCATTTTCTGATATCGGAGGTAAAGTTTCCATTCATAAATTGGGAGAAGAAGTAACAAAGTTTAATGATCCTGTGCCTCAGGCCTTAACTTTAACAGGTATAGTAATTGGTGCCAGTACTGCGGCTCTGCTTTTAACTTTAATAATAGAATTAAATAAATTTAGTGGAACAATAGACAGAGACCAATTAGAGGGGCTGAATGACTGATGAGTTGGATGAACATTGAACTGATTTTGCTAATTGCTTTACCGGCTCTGACTGCAGTAATTATGTATTTCAGCAAATATTTTAAGCAGCGGCTTCGAAACTTTTTTGCAATTACAGGAGCCGGAATAGAACTTTATTTGATTTTTTCTTTATTTGTTGTAAATTATGAGGCTGTAAAAAAGTCTGATTTTTTTCTCCAGTATACTATTGGTTATCAGAATACACCCTTTGTAATAAATTTTGCTATGGATAATTTGAGCCTGCTATTTTCGTTAATAGTGACTGGAGCTGTATTTTTAATTGTTATCTTCTCGACTCAGTATATCAGAGACAAAGAACATAGATATTTTGCTCTCTTTTTTCTGGTTCTGGCTGCAATCCAGGGCAGTATTCTGACTGCTGATCTTTTTACCCTGTATTTATTTATTGAGACAATTACCATTTTTACAACGCCCCTAATTTCTTTTAAGAAAACCGAGGAAACAACCAGGGCAGCAATGCAGTATTTATTTTATGGGATTACCGGTGGGATCTTCTTTTTTATTTCCATGATCTTAATTTATTTTAAGCTGGGAACTCTTAAAATGGCAGCAGTAGCTGAATCATTTTCTTTAATCTCAGCTCCAATGCAGCTTACAATTATAATTTTCTTTCTGCTGGCTTTAATTATTAAGCTGGGAATTTTCCCGATTCATTTCTGGCTGCCTCGAGCTCACAGTGCCTGTCCTGCCCCAATAAGTGCTCTGCTTTCGGGTGTGCTTTTAAAAGTTTATCTTTACATATTTATGCGTTTATTCTGGACTATGATTTCCTTTGATTTTTTAGTTAATCTGCACCTTAATGCTTTTGTGCTTGATCTGGCCTTAGTTTCGAGTTTAATTGGCCATATTTTTGCCCTGCAGGCTGATAACTTAAAGAAAATGCTTGCTTATTCGAGTATTGGTCATATTGGCATGATTCTGGCTGTGCTGATGCTAAACACCGAAGCCGCTTTTTACGGAGGACTGCTGCATATTATTGCTCATTTATTGATGAAATCCGGACTTTTTTTAAGCAGTGGTTATTTACTGCAGAGAACTCTTTCTCATCACATAGATGATCTAAAAGGGATTGGTCATAAAAACAGACTGGTTTTTATTGCTTTTATTACTATCTGTCTGGGAACAATTGGTATGCCGCCTTTAATAGGTTTTGTCAGCAAATGGTATGTGCTGCTTGCTTTTTTAAAAGCCAGGCATTTTTTTGGGGCATTTGTGGTTGGGGCAGGAAGTATAATTGCTCTTATCTATTATTTGCGCTATATCTCGCAGGCCTATGAGACAGTTAAATCTGAGAGTCTTAGTTTAAAGGAAGAATTTTTTTCACTAAGAGAAATTTTTAATTCGACAAATATTATGAAAACCGTTATCTATATTTTTACCCTGCTGGTTATTTTCTTCGGGCTGAGTTATCAATTATTTGAATTACCAGTTAATACAGCTATTTTTGAACTATTAAATCCGCAGAAATATATTGAGCTTGTTCTGGGAGGTTGATTAATGGATATTAAAATTTTATTTTTGATTTTGGTACCTCTGGGTACAGCCTTTTTAATACCTTTTATCGATCTGATAAATGCTAAATTAAGGCGCTTTTTTGTTCTGCTGGGGATATTACTGGAATCATATTTAATTATAAGTATTATAATAAATAATTATCAGAGCCTTAAAAGTGGTGATTTCTTCCTGCAGTATTATCTTGGAGGCTGGCAGCCACCTATTGGTATTTCTCTGGCGATGGATGCTCTAAGTCTTGTTTTTGCTGTGATTACAGCTTTGAGTCTTTTTCTGATTGTTATTTATTCGATTGGTTATATAGGTCATCATGAGGGGAAATATTATGTATTATATTTTTTAATCGCTGCAGCCTCAATGGGCGCTATTTTAACAGCCGATATGTTTAATATTTATGTCTTTATCGAAATGCTAACTATTACTTCTGGAGCACTAATTGGTTTTAAAAGAAGCCAGGAAGCAAGTGCTGCAGCAATTAAATATTTAATTTATAATGTTTTAGCAGGACTACTTTTTTTCCTGGGAGTACTGCTCATTTATTTTAATCTGGGAACCCTAAATATGGCAGATATTTCTCAGAATTTTGCCAGTCTGGAAAGTGGAATTCAGCTATTTATAACAGCTATTTTTCTAACAGCTATTTTAATTAAGATGGGAGTTTTTCCCTTCTTATTCTGGCTTCCCAAAAGTTATGATACTGCTCCATCACCGGTAACTGCTGTTTTATCAGGGGTACTTTCAAAAGTTTATCTTTATATTTTTATCAGGATTTTCTGGACAGTTATAGGTTTTAAAACTTTAGAAGCTTTGAATTTAAATATATTACTGCTTGATCTGGCACTTTTTTCTTCATTTTTAGGTCATCTTTTTGCTCTGCAGTCAGATAATATTAAGCGGCTTTTAGGATATTCCAGCATAGGCCATATTGGGATGATAACTGCGGTAATTATGCTTAATACAGAAGCTGGGTTTTATGGAGGTATTTTGCATATAATTAGTCATATGTTTATGAAGGCCGGCCTTTTTGTTGCCTGTGGTTATTTGCTTCAGTATACTCGCTCTCATGCCTATCGGGATTTTAAAGGGGTTGGGATTAGAAACCGCTCAGTTTTTATTGCTTTTATTGCTCTGCTTTTAAGTATGATTGGGATGCCACCCCTGCTGGGGTTTGCCAGTAAATGGTATGTATTGATGGCTTTTTTAGAAGCACGTAGTTATTTTGGTGCTTTTATAGTTATTTTTGGAAGTCTGACAGCTGTAATTTATTATCTGCGTTATATTGCCAAGGGTTTTGAAGAAATCAAACTGACAGAAGATGATTTAAAAGAGGAAATTTACAGCAGGCCCCTTTTATCTGTTCTTTACAGAGAAAAAATAGTCAGTTTTATTACTTATGCCTATACAGCAATAATTATTGGTTTTGGACTTGGGTTTAGATTTTTTGATTTACCGCTTAGAATGTCAATTGAAAGTGTAATGAATGTAGAAAGATATATAGAATTAGTACTGGGAGGTTAAATTATGGCTGTTATCTGGCAGCAGTTTCTGTCGAGTTTTCAATTTGATAGTTATTTTCCTCTGCTGGCTGAAGTAGGAGTTATTTTAACTCTGATGACAGCTCTGGCAGCCTGGAATTATATAAAAGAAAATAAATTCTGGTATTATATTTTAACATTTGTGTATCTTTTAAGTTCGCTGGTTGTAATTCTTACAAATGACTGGTTCTTCTTTCTTTTTGCCTGGGAGATGGTAACTCTGGCTACAACCTTTATGCTGGCCTGGAGTGACTGGAAACTGGTTCGTCAGTATTTTGTAATTCAATTCAGCGGCAGCAGTATTCTTCTTTTTGGAGCTCTGGCAGCTAATGCATTTGGTTATGCAAAAATTGGAGCAATTAATTCTATACCTCTGCAGTTTTTATTGATTATGGGAATTGGAATGAAGAGTGGTCTCTTTTTATTTCATTTCTGGCTGCCTCCAATTCATTCAGAAGCACCGGCACCTGTGAGTGCAATTTTGTCCGGCTGGGTTGTTAAACTGGGCTATATATTTTTGCTAAAGATTATTCCACTGGAGCAGGGCAATACCTTTCTATTTTTGTTGGGGCTGGCGATGGTTATTTATGCTGGCTGGCAGGCTCTGCGTTCTGCTGATTTGAAGATTATGCTGGCCTATTCTACAGTAAGTCAGCTGGGATTTATTGCTCTGGCCATTGGTACAGGTGGTAAATATGCTTTTTATGGAGCAGTATTACATATTATCGCCCATGGTTTTGCCAAAACAACTCTTTTTATCAGCAGTGGTATTTGGCAGAAGGAATATGGAACTCGAATCATTTATGATTTTAGAGATGCTTTGAGCCGCAGGCCAATTACTTCAGCAGCTACAATTTTAAGTTTTTTTTCTCTCGGTGCTGTTGTTTTTACTGCTGGCTATAACAGTAAATATTTAATTAAATCTGCTCAAAATGCGGGATTACTCTCAACAGTGGTCTTTTTTCTGCTTGGTCTGTTAAGTTTTCTCTATGCAGGTAGAGTTATTTACTGGCTCTTTATTAAGGATCAAGATTACAGCAATTTTATTAAAGATCTAAAAAGCGGCTTTAACCATTATCAAATTTATACTCATGATATTTTAGCGCTTTTAATTGGCATGGTGGGTATTATAGGGATCGGTTTTTGGCCGGAACTGCCAGGTAATATTCTGACAGCTTTAGTAGAAAAAGATTTTCATCTGGTAAGTGGGCTGCGGGATACTCTGGTTTATTTAGTCATTTCTGCTTATCTTTTTTATAATAACAGAGGTTTTAAAGTTGAAGCACGCAACAATTTATCCCTGGAAAACTATCTGCAGTTATTCTTAAACTTTGTTTATGGATTAAGCCGTCGGAGTGTTCGCTTTGATACAGAAAAAATATTTGAAACATTTTTTTATAATGCAATTTTTAACGCTTCTCGTCAACTACATGACTTTATCTATCAGGATTTTACAATCCAGCTTTTATGGATTCCTATTTTTTTAACTGTGCTTTTACTCTGGCAGCAGATCTATAGTTATTTTTAAACCTGATTATTTTTATTATTTAAACTATCTAAATATATACTTTTAGTTGTAAACAGCAGAAAAGTTCAAAATTAATTATAGAAAAAATTTAATTAGAGAGGAGAGATAGTAATGGATGTTGTTTTAGAAGGATTATTAGAGGCGATAGAGGATGAAATTGCCGCTCAAGAAAAATATCAGTATTTAAAGCAGCAGACTGATGATCCCAAAGCTAAAGCGCTATTTGAACAGTTAATCAAAGATGAAAAAGGGCATGAAAAACTTCTGCGTTCTCGCTATGAAGCTTTAAAAGATCATCTGCAGGATAAGTAGTTTTATTTTAATCAGCTCGATTAAATTTTAAACTGTAAAAAAGATAAAACAAAAAATATATAAACTTGCAAAAAATTATAAAATTAGCTATAATCAGATTATAATAGTAATTATTCTCAATTAATAGTTGGGGGGAGCTGGTATTTTGTTGCAGTCAAAAATTGAGTTAAATAAATTAGGTGATTTACCCGATTCTGAAATGAGGTTGAGTGAGCTTTTTATTACTTTATCCAGTGCTTTAGATATGGGAAGTTATAAACTGCTTGATCATTCACAGAGAGTTGCCTATATTGCTTTAGAGATAGCAAAAGTATTGGAACTTGGTTCAGAAGATATTAATAAACTTTTGTTAGCAGCTTTAATTCATGATATTGGTATAGTTGATCATGAAAATAAAGAAAGAGCTCAAAATCTTTTTCAGGTAGAGTTGGGTCTTGCTGAATCTCACTGTAAACTGGGGGCAGAATTAACTCAAAAATTAACTTTTATACCTGAACTGGCTGAGATTATTTATTATCATCATCATAAATGGGATGGTAAAAATTTTGATCAGCTTAAAAAAAATAAGATTCCTCTTGCCAGCAGAATTATTCATCTAGCTGACAGAATTGAGGCTTATATTGATCCGGATGTCTTTATCTTAAATCAGGTCGAAAATATTATTAGAGCAGTAAAATCTAAGTCAGCAAGCTGGTTTGATCCAGAGCTAACAAGAGCTTTTTCTATAATTGCCCAAAAGGAATCATTCTGGTTAAATTTAAAAGTAAAAGAATATAAAAATATTTTAACAAAATGGGGTAAAAAAACAAAAGTAAGCATTAATTTAAGTAACCTTGAATCCATGGCGAGTATTGTTGCACATTTGATCGATAGAGTGAGTCCCTTTACCTCTCGTCACAGCTCAGGTGTGGCTACAATTGCTGCCATGATTACTAATGAGCTTGGATATAGTTTGAGAGAGCAGCGGGCAATTAGAATAGCTGGTCTTTTTCATGATTTAGGAAAATTAATTGTTCCCAATAAAATTATTGAAAAAAAGGAAGAACTTACAACCTCGGAATTTAAAGTGGTTAAACAGCATACATTTTATACTTATCAATTATTAAATAAAATTAAGGGGTTGGGCAGTATTCCTGAGTGGGCAGCTTTTCATCACGAACGGCTTGATGGTACAGGTTATCCCTTTAGAATTAAAGGAGATGGTTTAAATACCGGAAGCAGAATTATGGCAGTCAGCGATGTTTTCCAGGCTCTAACTGAAGATAGACCCTATCGGCCTGCTTTTTCTATTTCGAAAGCTTTAAGCATCATTGATGAGATGCAGCAGAAAGCAAAACTAGATGGCGAAATTATTTCTGTTTTAAAAAATGCCATATAAATTTAAATAAGATTTAGAATTAAAAATGGGGGGAGATTAAGAATGGAAACTAAAACAGATATTATTGATAATAATCAGGTTATGATTAGTCCAGTGGGAAATATTGATTTTTCAAATTCTCAGCAATTAAAAGATGAGCTGCTGGAATTGTTTGAGCAGGATTATAAAAAGGTTGTGATTGATTTTTCAGAGGTGGAGAGTATTGACAGCTCTGGTTTGGGGAAGTTATTGCTTTTTCATAAAAGATTAAAGGAAAAGGATGGGACTCTTATTATTAGGAATGTAAAGAGCGATTATATTAAAAATATGTTTGAAATGATTCATTTAAATAAGGTTATTGAAATTGAGGATTAGGCATAATTTTAAATTAAGCTCTTGCAATTGAAATTAAAAGAATAAAAATAGGAGTTGAAGTAATGAAGAATAATGAAGCTGGAGTTCAAAAAGATAAAAAAGAATTTCATTTTGAACTGGAAAGCAGAAAAAAAGCTGTCTGTGAATTTCAGGCTGTGATTTATAAACTTCTTCCAAATTCCATCAGCTCTGATATATTTGCTATGGCCTTACATGAGATTATTATGAATGCTGCAGAACATGGAAATCAGCTAAATCCAGAAAAAGAGATAGATATTGACCTGAAAATTACCGGAGAATATATTGCTGCTGTGGTAAAAGATCAGGGAACAGGATTTAACTGGCGCCAAAAAATCAGCCAGAATTTTGATATCGGTAGAGATAGTGAGAGAGGCAGGGGTATTATGATGACTGATAGGGGTTGTGACAGTTTTTATTATAATCAAAAAGGTAACAAAGCATATTTATTAAAAAAAATTAATTTATGAAAATCAATTTATTCTAACTGCAGAAATTTTAGCTGTAGAAACTAAATTGATTTTTTAACTTTTAAATTATATACTTAAGTCTATCAGTACTTTTTTCTTAAAATAGAGAATTAAAGGATGGGCTTTATGAATCAATCATTATTGTTTTTGACAGTATTAATGCTTATTGCTTTGGGGGTTTTTCTGGTAGTGAAACTGGTTTTTTTAAAGAAAGAAGTTAAGCAGCTAAAATTTAAAGAAGAAAAAAGTTATCAGCTTTTAAAAGAAAAGGAAAATATAATTGAAGAATTGGAAACAAATATAAAATTGAAACTTGAGAAAGCCAGAAATATACATCAGCGGATGCTGCCCGATAAACTTGCTGAACCTGATGATTATTTTATCAGTGATTACTATCAACCAGCCGAATATATCGGTGGTGATTATTACAATATTTTCAAGATTGATCACGGCGCACTGGATCCATTTTTTGATCAGTATTTAGTTTATTTTTTTGATGTTTCAGGCCACGGGATTGACAGCACACTTTTATCGATTTTTGTTAATGAAAGCATTGAAAATTATTTTAAGCTGCGTCACAGTCCTGGTGAAAAAATTTCGACTTCTGAATTAATGAATTATATTGATCAGCGTTATCAAAAAGAAGGATTTCCAGATGATTATCTGGTTTGTTTATTTATAGCTGTTCTCGATATAAAGAAAAATAAATTAAGTTACAGCAGTGGAGGTTTTCAGTATCCAATTTACAAGCTGGATAATAATAATAAACTGACTGAGATTAATATTGGTGGGCTACCAATTTCGACAGCTCTGGGAGCTATTGAAAGTGAGCGCAAAGAACACAGTATTAATTTTGAAAAAAATACAACTCTGATTCTTTCTACTGATGGCCTACTGGAACAGAGTAATGGTTCTGGAATTTATTTTAAGCAGCTGCAGAAAATTTTAGACAAATATAAATTTTTACCGGCACCTTTTTTAAATGATTTAATTCGCAGTGATTTTTACAATTTTACTGGTGATAATCCTGGTAAAGATGATATAACTTATCTTTTGCTGGAAAGGCCGGAGGGAGAAATTATAAATTTTAGTCTTGATCAGGAAAATGCAGAAACAAAAAAGACTGAAATTATGGAATTTTTAAATCAGAATCTTTGGTCCGGACACAGTCAGCTTAAAACACTTAAAAAAATAATTATTAATCAGCTAAAAAACCTGGACTCTGAAGTTAAAGTGAAAGCAATTAACAATCAGCAGCTTTTGATGTTTGGACTGGAAAAAGAAAACAATGATAGTGGCTGGGAAACTCTGTTGAAAAATTTCCCGGATTTAACTTCTATTGCTGAGATGGATATAAATTTGAATGGTAATAGCACTGCTGATATTTTATTTAATCAAGCTGAAATTTACTTTAGCCACAGCAGCTTAAATAATAGGATTTTTATTATGCTGATCAAAGAGGATAATCTAAACTTAAATTAAAATTTTTAATCTTAATTAGGACAGCCAAAACAAATATAAAAAGGGGTGTTAGTATTGTTAGAAGAATCTTTAGAAATGCAGGTAGAAGAAAATACAGCTGTTTTGAAATTAGATGGAGAAGTAATTTTTGATAATTCGAATCAGCTCAAGGAAAACGCAAAGCAAAAACTGTCTCAAAATAAAGATATTTCCAGATTAATTATTGATCTTTCGCGTGTTCCTTATCTTGATAGTTCCGGAGTAGGAGTTCTTTTATCATTATTTAAATTTATGAGAAGTAGAGAAGGATCTTTGTTTATTGCGGAACCGAATGAAAAAATCAAACGGGTTTTTGATGTTACAAAAATGACTGAGATAATTCCTGTTTATAACAGTCTGGAAGAAGCTGTAACTCAAAACTAAAATAGAGCTGGGGTGTTTTAAATGCAGAAGCCAGAGTTAGAAGAAAAATTTAAAATTGGCTGTAAAGCAGCAGAGATTTCTCAACTTATAGAAAAAATATTTATGGTGATTGAGGGGTCTAGCATATCAGCTGAGGAGCTTAAATTTAATCTAGAAATAGCTGCTCGTGAAATGCTGGCAAATGCAATTGAACATGGCTGTGCTTTAGCTGCAGAAAAGTCTAGTAGGACAGAAAAAATGGGGATTAAAGTTATGTTAAAGGTCAGTGGGAAAACACTTAAGCTGACAGTGGAAGATCCTGGCCCTGGTTTTGACTGGGTAAAATATGATTTAGAAACAATGCCTGTCTTTGAGGAAAAAGGTCGAGGATTAAAAATGATTTATCAGGTTTCAGATCAGCTCAAATTTAATTCTACAGGAAATGAGATTACAGCAATTTTTAAGGTCTGATCGAAAAATATAAAATTAGATAAAAAATAAAGAGATTTAATAAACGGGGGGAAGAAAGTGCTAAAAAAAATTAAGGGTTCTATGTTTGCAAAATTTGCTCTATCTTTTTTAATTATTATTATTTTATTTGCCGCAGCCAGTTATATTGAATACCATTATTCTCATCGAGTAATTGAGATGGAAGAAGAAGTTATGGATATGCAGAGTTTTCAATTAGAGCTGGCCAATTTAGAGATTGATCATCATCTCTGGATGATCAGTCTTTATGATATGATGATTGGAGGACCGGCACCTGAATTGGGGGATCATACAGAATGTAATCTGGGTCAGTGGTATTATAGTATTACCCCAGAAGATTATTTTAAAGAACCATATCAGGCAATGGAAGCTCCACATAAACATTTACATCAGCACGGTCAGGAAGTTGTTGCTTTATTTAAAGCAGGTCAGGTGGAAGAAGCACAGAGGGTTTTTAATCAAGATATTAAACCGGATCTAAAACTGGTTCGAGAACATTTAAGTGAGATGATAAGTTTAACTGAGACAGAAATTGATCAGCTCAAAGCTGAAAAAGCAGAAATGATGGTTTTTTCTGATAAAATATTCTTTACAGTTACAGTAATTACCCTGCTGTTATCAGCATTAATAGCCTGGATTTTAACCAGAACAACCGTTGGTCCCATTAATCAGCTGGTTGAGCAGGCTGATAAAGTTGCTGAAGGAGATTTGAGAAACAAGGTTGAAAGCAAAAAGACAGATGAACTTGGAACTTTAGTCACTGCTTTTAATAAAATGATTGATACCCTGCGTGATCTGGTTTATAATATTGATGATAATACAGATGCTGTTGTGACAGCTGTTAAGGATCTAAATTCAGTTTCTAAAGATACCGGACGCAGTGCAGAAGATATTGCACAGAGTATGACAGAAGTTGCTGAAGGCAGTGAGGCTATAGGCAGTGAAGTCAATGAAGTTAAGGATGTTGCAAAACAGCTTAATCAGGAAGGTAAAACTTTAAAGAAAAATACAGAAGAAAGTTTAAAAATGGCAGATCTGTCTGCAGAATCAGCCGAAAAGGGACAGCAGGCAATCAGGCAGGCAATCAGTCAGCTGGATGTAGTCAGTGAAACAGTTAACTTTGCAACCGAGGCTATAGAAAAGCTGGGCAAACGCTCAAAAGAAATAGGCGATATGGTGGCAATGATTGAAGGAATTTCTTCTCAAACTAATTTACTGGCCCTAAATGCAGCAATTGAGGCTGCCAGAGCAGGAGAAAAGGGAAGAGGATTTTCAGTTGTAGCTGAAGAAGTGCGAGAACTGGCAGAAGAGTCTTCGGAAGTAACAACTCAGATTAGTTCTTTGATTGAAGATATTCAATCGGAGACAACTGCAACTGTCAATTCTATGGATACTAATATTGAAGAAGTGAATAAACAAATTCAGATTATTAACGAAGCGGGAGATTCTTTAGAAGAGATGGTTACTGCTTCCGAAAAGACCACCAAAAAAGTAAGAGATATGCACGAATTTGCAGATTACCTTGATGAAATTATTGATACGATTAATAATGCTGTTGATAATGTTGGTGGTGCTATTGAAAATAACTCTGCCAGTGCCGAAGAGGTTTCAGCTCTGGCTGAAGAACAGAGTGCAACAGTGGAAGAAATCTCTGCTTCTGCAGATGAATTAGAGAATATGGCAAATCATTTACAATCATTAATTAAAAAATTTGAGGTTAAATAAAATGAAAGAACAAAACTTGAGTCAGAAAATAAAAGAAAAGGCAGCCGCTGTTGAAGAAAGAATAATTGAGCTCCGACACCAAATTCATCAGAATCCAGAACTTTCCTTTGCGGAAAAAGAAACCGCTGCTTTAGCAGCGGCAGAAATGAAAAGGCTGGGTTTTGAGGTTAGAGAAAATATTTTTGGCACAGGTGTTACTGCTACTTTTAGAAATAGCAGTAATACTAATGCAAAAACTCTTTTAATCAGGGCTGATATGGATGCTCTACCTGTTGAAGAAAACAATAAGCTTGAGTTTAAATCAAAAAAAGAAGGAGTTATGCATGCCTGTGGACATGATGGACATACTGCTATTTTAATTGGGACTGCAATGGTACTAAAAGAAATGGCCGCAGATTTTAATGGTAACTTAAAATTTCTGTTTCAACCGGGAGAGGAAACTTCCGGTGGAGCTGAGGGCATGATTAAAGAAGGAGTACTTAAAAATCCTGATGTTGACGCAGCATTAGGGCTGCATCTCTGGGGCAGCACTCCCGAAGGAGTGGTAGAATATAAAAGTGGGCCCTTTATGGCTTCACCTGACCGTTTTGATCTTAAAATTATAGGTAGAGGTGGCCATGCTGCCCGTCCTCAGAACACAATTGATCCAATTCCAATTGGTGCTGAAATAATTTCTGCTCTGCAGACAATTGTCAGTCGCCGGATTGACCCTCTAGAATCAGCTGTTATTTCTGTCTGTAATTTTGAAGCTGGCAGTACTCATAATGTAATTCCTGATCAGGCAGTACTTAAGGCTACAGTTCGATCTCTAAAAAGTGAAGTTCGGGAAGAACTGGCAGCAAGTATAGAAAAAGTAATTAAAAATATCTGTAATATTTATGGTGCTGATTATGATTTTAATTATATTTTTGGTTATCCACCGGTAGTTAATAATCTGGGGATGACTGAGATTCTGGCTGAGGCTGCAGCTAAAGTGCTTGGTGAAAATCGAGTCAGAGAAAAAGAGAAAGCAGAAATGGGAGGAGAGGATTTTTCCTATTTTGGGCTAAAAGTTCCCTCAGTATTTTATTACCTGGGAATCGCCCCTGAAGATGAGATAATTAATCATCATCAGTCTGATTTTAAATTTAATGATTCAGTTTTAAAAGATGGTGTTGCAGTGATGGCTCAGACTGCATTTGATTTTTTCTCTTCTTAGAAGTATAAGCATAAAAGCCGGGTGAAATAGTAAAAAAAGATAGTAAGTTTAGATTTAATTGGGTTAACTGGTGCTGGAGGGAGCTAAATATTAATGAGACAGAATAAAACTATTTTAATAGTTGATGATAGCGAATTGAATATTAAGATCTTAAGTGATATATTAAAAGAAAAGTCTTATCGAATTGCTCTAGCAAGAAGTGGAAAGGCAGCCTTAGAATTTGTAAAAATGAAAAAACCAGATTTGATCCTGCTCGATATTTTGATGCCCGAAATTGATGGTTTTGAGGTCTGCACCAGATTGAAAGCCAATCCTGAGACCAGACAGATTCCAATTATATTTATTAGTGGCCTTGATAAGAGTGAGCATATTGTCAGAGGATTTAAAGCAGGAGCGGTTGATTATATTGTAAAACCTTTTCAAAAAGAAGTTGTTCTGGCCCGGGTTAATACTCATCTAAAGTTAAATGAAACCCGGCAAAAGTTGAAGCGGAAAAACAGGAAATTAAAGGATCTTTTAAATGAGGTAGAATATTTATCTTTTCATGATGACATGACAGGGTTATATAACCGCAGATATTTTGAAAATGAACTGGACAGGTTGGATGCATCTCGACGTTTACCAATTACTCTTTTAGTGGCAGATATGGATAACTTAAAAATTGTTAATGATAATTACGGCCACAAAATGGGTGATATGTATATTAAAGCAGCAGCGGAGGTTCTGGAAAAATCAAGCAGGAATGAAGATATAGTTGCCAGGATTGGTGGAGATGAGTTTGCAATCATTTTACCGGAGACAGATTTCAGGACAGCAGAAAAAATATATCAGCGGATAAAATTTAATCAGAGAAAGTATAACCAGCAGCGGGAGCTGGTTGAATGTCTTAATATTTCTCTTGGTTTTGCTGTTAAAACTAAAAGTGAACAGAATTTGGACCAGATATTTAAAAAGGCAGACAAAATGATGTATAATAATAAGGGGAAGAGAATTTATTCAAGTTAGAGAACTGAGTCAATGAGCAGCGAGTATTGAGTAAAAATGGAGGCATAGATATGGATTATATTAAAAAATCACTTAAGCTGGAAAATGTTTGTTATGATATTAGAGGTCCTGTGCTTGATGAGGCGACCCGTCTGGAAGAAGAGGGATACAATATTTATAAATTAAATATTGGCAATACAGCTCCCTTTGGCTTTAATGCTCCAGATGAAATTATTCATGATGTAATGTATAACCTGAAAAATGCACAGGGATACTGTGAATCAAAAGGTATTTTTCCGGCCCGCAAAGCAGTAATGCAATATTATCAGAAAAAAGGAATTATGGATGTAGAAATTGACGATATATATATTGGTAATGGAGTCAGTGAACTAATTACTATGGCTATGCAGGGGCTTTTGGATAACGGTGATGAAGTATTGATTCCGATGCCTGATTACCCTCTCTGGACGGCTTCGGTAAATCTAGCTGGTGGTAAAGCTGTTCACTATCTTTGTGATGAGCAGTCTAAATGGTATCCAGACCTTGATGATATTCGTTCCAAGGTTAATACCAATACCAAAGCAATTGTGATTATTAATCCCAATAATCCAACTGGAGCAAATTATCCGGAAGAAATTTTAGAGGGGATTATAGAAATCGCAAAAGAAAATGAGCTAATTATTTACAGTGATGAGATCTATGAAAAAATAACATATAATGGTGCCGAACACACTTCGATAGCTACTTTAACTGAAGATGTGCTGGTGGTTACTTTCAGTGGTCTTTCTAAATCGCACCGGGTTCCTGGATTTCGAGCTGGCTGGATGATGCTTAGTGGTCAGAAGTATCATGCAGAAAGCTATATTGAAGGACTAAATATGCTTTCTTCTATGCGGCTTTGCAGTAATGTTCCCTCTCAATATGCAATTCAGACTTCACTGGGTGGATATCAGAGTATTGATGATCTGGTGCTGCCGGGAGGAAGGCTTAAGGATCAGCGTGATCTGGCCTATAAAATGCTGACAGATATACCTGGCATTAGCTGTGTTAAACCAGAAGCCGGTCTTTATTTATTTCCTAAAGTTGATACAGAGAGGTTCAACATTACAAATGATGAGCGATTTATTCTTGATTTCTTAACTCAGGAGAAGGTTCTTTTAGTTCAGGGTAGTGGTTTTAATTGGCCGGAACCCAATCACTTCAGGCTGGTCTTTTTACCACCTGAGGAGGATTTGAAAATTGCTATTGGTAGGCTGGAGAAATTTTTAAGCAGTTACAAGCAGTAATTATTAAAAATTATTAGATGATTATCAGCAGACCCTTTCTCTGGTTTTTTTCCACTGCAATTTAAATAAATTTGATTATCAATCTGCAGGAGATATTTTGATTAGGAATTATTATTTTTTAAATTTCATTCAGGAAAGGGGAGACTGGGAGATGAAAAAAGTACTTGCTTTAGTGGGAGATTATTATCATCCTTCCGATTATTTAAAACAGGCTTTAAAGATGATAATAAAAAAGAACTATCATCTGGATATTTACAGTAATCATCAGGAGATTAACTGGGATGGGTTGATGGAGTATGATGTTTTGATTTTAGCAACCTGGGGTAAGATAAATGATCCGGAAGATGAGGCTTACTGGCTGGATGAATACCATGAAAAAAGAATTGATCAGTTTCTGGCTGAAGGAGGTAAGCTGTTTTTAGTTCATTCGGGCACTGCAAGTTATCCTGAGGACAGTTTATTTAGAAAAATTGCCGGGGGACACTTTATTGAGCACCCGGAAGATCATCCAGAGATGACACTGCGGACAGTAGTTGAAAATCCACTGACCAGAGGGATTAAAGATTTTCAAATAAAAGATGAGCAGTATTTTATGGAAATTGACCAGGAAGAAGTTGAAGTCTTCTTAAAAGCTGTAAGTAAAGAATTTGGAGAAAGCACAGCCGGCTGGATGAAGGATTATAAAAATGGAAAAGTAATAGTGCTAACACCGGGTCACAGTCTGGAAGTTTTTGAAGAAAAAATGATGCAGAAATTGATTAATAATATCTTAGAATTATAATCTAAATATTTATTTATATTTATACTCTTTGGCTTAAATTGCTATTAGGTGTCAGGATGTCAGTGTTGTTGATCTCTGTCAGGAGAAAGGAGTATAAAATGAAATCTTTAGCAGAAAAGATTGAAAAAATTGTTGAGGCTGATTTTGATGTGCATCATATATTTAAGGAAATTGTGCAGAGTAGATCTGTTTTCACCCGGGATGAAGAAATTATTGATCTGTTATTTATTAAAAGAGAGCACTTAAATGAACGGGTCGAAGCTTCTCCTATTTTTTCGGCGGCTAAAATTTTAGTTGCTACAACTCATGGGCTGGTTTATGCGGAAGAGGGATTTAAGGAGATTAGCGATAAATATCTTGGATATAAAATGAAGCATATTTATTATGACAAGATAAGTGCTCTGGAGCTTGATCTCTGTCTTTTACAGGGTAAGTTTGAGGTTATAACTTCTTCGTCTATTGAACCCGAAATTGTGGTTGAGTTTAATACTGCTAATTACTATCAGCAGTTTGAGGAATTTGTTAAAATAATTCGAAAAGAACGAATTGGTTATAATCATAAAAATTGAGCAATTAAATCAAAAGCCCTTCCAAGTTTTGTGATATGATCCCCTTCTGATAGACAGATTAAATAATATAATTCTGTTTATCAGAAAGGGGATTTTTTATGTCTGAAGAACACATTTATTAAGTTTTTATATACAGCTGAAAATATTTTTTTAACTATTTTTATTTAAGCTGTTTTAACACCGGGCTTATTTTTGTTTCTGAACTGTAGATATAATACCGCTGCCAGTAAAGCAACACCTAAAATATCAGACTGCCAGCCTGGAAATAATAGTGCTATAGAACTTCCCAACAGAATAAATCTTTCGAAAATAGTAGTCTGTCGGTTTAGATAACCAAGTACTGCTGCTGCTAGCGAAAAAACTCCCAGAATTGAACTTCCAGTTATTAAAATAACCTGAGATATTGTTGTGTCTATCAGGAGCAGAGAAGGCGAATATGCAAAAACAAATGGCACCACAAAACCAGCAATAGCAAGTTTAACAGCTGTAATTCCTGTCCGCAGTGGGTTGGAACCTGCTATACCTGCTCCGGCATAAGCAGCGAGTGCGGCTGGAGGAGTCAGATCTGCTACTACTCCAAAGTAAAGTACAAAGAGATGAGCGGCTAAAATTGGTACTCCCAGTTGAGTTAAAGCTGGTGCAGCCATAGTTGCCAGCACAATATAGGTTGCTGTTGTTGGTAATCCTGTTCCTAAGATAGTACAGGCAACCATGGTGAAAAATAAAGCCAGGAATAAATTACCATGCGCTAGAGCAACAGTAAGGCTGGTAAATTTGAGTCCCAGTCCAGTTAAAGTTGTTACTCCTACTATAAAACCAACTGCAGCACAGGCTGCGGCAACTCCAAGGGCAGAAATAGCGCCTTCCCTTAAGGTATCCATTAAATCCTGTAAACTCATCCGGGTATCTTCTTTAAGAAAACTTAAAGCAAAAGAAACAATAATTCCTAAAAAAGCAGCTCTGAGAGGAGTATATCCTCTAAATAGATAATAAAAAATGATTATCAAAGGAGCAATCATATGTCCTCTAGTTTTGAGAACAGTTAAAAATTTTGGAATTAATTCTTCACTCATTCCACTTAAACCAGCTTTTTTAGCTTCAAAGTGGACCATCAAACCAACTGTTATATAATACAAAATTGCCGGTAAAATTGCAGCTTTGGCAATTGTAACATAAGGAACACCAATAAACTCGGCCATAATAAAGGCAGCAGCACCCATAATTGGGGGCATAATCTGGCCACCTGTAGAAGCTGATGCTTCAACGGCAGCTGCGAATTTAGCATCATAACCAACTCTTTTCATCAGAGGTATTGTAAAAGAGCCAGTGGTTACTGTATTGGCAACAGAACTACCAGAAATTGAACCCATTAAACCACTGGAGACAACAGCAGCCTTGGCTGGTCCGCCAGTAGTTCTTCCAGTAAGAGACATAGCAAGATCAATGAATAAGTCACCAAGACCGGTTCTTTTAGCAAAGGCTCCCAGAAGTAAAAAGAGAAAGATATAGGTAGCAGATACTCCCAGAGGGATACCAAAAATACCCTCAGTTGTAAAGTACATATGACTTGCAATTCTGGACCAGGAATAACCGCGATGGGCTAACATCCCCGGCATTTGCTGGCCGTAGTGAGCATAAAGTAAAAAGATTATAGAAATAACAGGTAATTCAGGTCCTAAGGCCCTTCTTGTTCCTTCCAGTACAATGATAATTGCTAAAATTGCCATAAATTGATCCAGCTGATTGTACATTCCTGCTCTGTGTACCAGTGCCTCATAATTAATAATAATATAAGAAGAAATAGCAATACTTCCCAGGGCAAGTACTAGATCGAAAGCGAGTATTAATTTATTTTTTTTCTTCTTCTTTAAAGCTGGATAAAGAAGAAAGATAAGGGTAAAGATAAAGCCCAGGTGAACAGCTCTCTGTTTAAGAGCCAGTAAAACTCCAAAGCCAGCTGTATAAAGATGAAATAAGGATAAAGTTATTGCAATTGTTGAAACTAAAATTGCAGCCAGACCAGTATACTGTCTGTAATCTGTGCTGGGATCATATTTTTTTAATAGCTCATCTTCTTTTAAATGTTCTTTTTCAGCCATTTTAAAACCTCCTTTTAATAAATCTAAAATAGCTAATTTTTTCTGTTTTAATTTGAAGCAGGGTTTCAGTTTTTATTTCTTTATAAAGAGGAAATGTATTCTCCTTAAAAATAAATTCATGTTTTGCATAATCACTAACTCTAAGTAGAATTTCTGGCAAATACTGATCAATATCTTTAATTATAAACTTATCATCTTTTACCAGGTACTCTCCTCGGACAGCTTCAGTTGGCAGACCTGCTCCATAAGATTCATATTCTGTTCCGGTTAATAATATTTTTCCATCTTTGATTTCAAAGAATTCTATGACCGGGGTTCTGGCTACTGAGTGAAGATATTTAATACTAAATTCTGCGCCTTCCTCAGCTCTTTTTTGCCAGATTAACTTATCTTCTTGATAATCAATTATCTGCAGTACATTTACTTTAAAAACAAAGAGTGAAAATATTACTATAAGTAATAATGAAAGCAAAAAAAATTTTAATAGTGTATTTTTTTTCATAAGAAATGAGAGCCGGGTATTTTTCAATACCCGGTTATCCTCCTTCAATAATTATTTTAAAGGCATAATATAATTTTATCTTATTTAAAGATAATCAAAGATAATAACTAAATTACTTTAATTTCTTTGATAATTTATTTAACCTCATCATAATATTTTTGAGCACCAGGATGTAATTTTACTGTCATTCCATCCATAGCACTTTCCAGTTTAATATCTCTGGCTCTATCATGAGCAGCAATTAAAGTATCTCTATTTTCAAAAATTGCCTTAGTAATCTCATAAACCACATCTGTACTTAAATCTGAATCAGCAACTAAGATAGCTTTTAAAGCTACAGTTTGAATGTCATTATCTAAACCATTATAACTACCTGCTGGAACAGTTACTCCAGTTAAATAAGGATATTCGCTATTTAAGGCTGCAATATCTTCATCACTAAAGTTAATCAGAGAAATATCCTGTGTTGCTGCAACATCCATAACAGCAGCTGTAGGGATACCAGCAGTTAAGAAAGCCGCATCAATCTGTCTATCTTTAAGACGGCTTGCTGCTTCACCAAATGACAGATAATCTTCTTCTATATCATCATAAGTCAAACCAAAGAATTCTAAGATTTGTTTTGCATTAGCTTCAGCACCACTACCAGGTGCACCAACTGCTACACTTTTGCCTTTCAGGTCTGCAATTGATTCGATTCCAGCATCACTTCGAACTACAATCTGGATAACTTCGGGATATAAAGCTGCAATTCCACTCATATTATTAACCTGGTTATCTGCAAACTGATTCTCACCATTGACAGCATAACTGGCAATATCATTTTGCAGAATAGCTAATTCGACTTCCTGGTTGTAAATTAAACGAGTATTAGTAACAGAAGCTCCAGTTGATTGAGCAGAGGCATTCATATTATCGATGTTTTCATTCAATACCTTGGCAATTGCGCCTCCTACAGGATAATAAGTACCTGAAGTACCTCCAGTTGCAATTGAGAGGAAGGTTGTTTCTGCAGAAACCATCCCACTGAATAAAAGACTAAAAGTAATAACGGCAGTAACTACTAGTAAATAATTTTTCTTTTTTAACATAGATTATATCTTCTCCCTTCTAGAATTTAATACTTTAACACTTTAATATAAATATTTTTAGATTAAAATGTTCCTATTCAATTTTACAATAATTTGAGTCAAAAAGCAAATAGATAAGAAAGCGTTCAAAGCATAATAGCTTTTAAATACGCGGATTTTAGTATACATTACTTCAAAAACTCAATATATTAATAATAGTCAAATAAATCAAAATGTATTAATAAATCCAGATCTGAAGAGAAATGTTAAAAATATAAAAATAAACAAAGTGAAAACTTGAACAAACACAAAATATAGTTTATAATAAAGATAAAGTTAATATCTGATCAGCCGGGGCCACCTGTCTGAAAGGATATCATATTTTTGCACTTCCTGAATTTAAGGAAAATTTCTGAGGATCAGGGGAGGGGATCTTTTTATGCCTAATTTTACCCTGCCTATTTTTGGTAGGGTTTTATTTTTCTAAGAGTACAAAAGAAAATTATCACAATCGATGGAGGTAAATGATGAAAAAAAGAATTGGCTCAGTAGCGTTGGTTGTAGAGAAAAGAGAGCAGGTAAGTGATCAAATTAATAAAATTTTAAGCAGTCATGCAGAGTGTATTATTGGAAGAATGGGGATTCCATCAGCAGAACATGGGCTGTCCATGATTTCTTTAATTGTGGAGGGAACTCCGGATGAGATAGGTGCAATGACAGGAAAGCTGGGTAATTTGCCCGGTGTGAACTTAAAATCAGCATTAACCAGTGTACAGGTACCGTGAACCTGTCGTATTGTGTAGTAAAATAAAACTTAATGTCGAAAAACACCTATATTCGACATAAAAAAACAAAAAACGGGTGGTACACGGCACCAGTACTTTAATTAGGAGGAGATTATAATTAATTATTTTAAAGAAGAATTTGGAGATAATTATCGGACTGAAATTTGTGATTATATAACTGATGAGAAAATTGAAGGTATTTTAGATTCGGCAAAGGAACCCAGTCAAAAAGAAGTGAAAAGAATAATTGATAAAGCCCTGGAACTTAAGGGGATTACTCCAGTTGAAGCAGCAACACTGCTTCAGGTAGAGGATGAAGAACTGATTGACCGCTTCCTGGAAGCGGCCCGCAGAGTTAAAGAAGAAATTTATGGTAAGAGGTTGGTGATTTTTGCACCCTTGTATTTTGCCAACCAGTGTGTTAATAACTGTCTTTACTGTGGTTTCCGCAAAGACAACCATCAGGTTGATCGCAAAAAGCTTTCACAGCAGGAAATTCGCAGCGAAGTTGAAGCTTTAGAGCGGGAGGGGCACAAAAGACTTTTGGTTTTAACCGGGGAAGCTCCAGTTACTGATTTGGATTATGTTGTAGAAAGTATTAAAACTGCCTATGATGTAAAAACTGAAAATGGAGGGGAGATTAGAAGAATAAATGCAGAAATTGCTCCCTTAAGCACAGAAGATTTTAAAAAGCTAAAAGAATCTGAGATTGGAACCTATACCTGTTTTCAGGAGACTTATAACCGGAAACAGTATCAAAAACTGCATCCAGATGGTCCAAAGAGTAATTATGAATGGAGACTTTCAGTTATGGATAGGGCTCAGGAAGCCGGAATTGATGATGTAGGTATTGGAGCCTTATTTGGACTTTATGATTATAAATTTGATGTGATTGGAATGCTTTTACATGCTGAGTATTTAGATCAAAAGTATGGAGTTGGACCACATACAGTTTCCGTGCCCAGGCTCAATCCTGCTTTGGGAACTCCCTTAGATGAGGTTCCTTATCCTGTTTCTGATGCTGATTTCCGCAAATTAGTTGCAGTTTTAAGATTGGCTGTGCCTTATACAGGAATGATTTTGTCAACCAGAGAGAGTACAGAAATGCGTAATGAACTTTTTGAACATGGAGTTTCTCAGATTTCTGCAGGTTCCCGTACAACTCCCGGTGGTTATGAGAAAAAAGAAGAAAACAAAGAAGAACTGGCCCAGTTCTCACTTCATGATCTGCGTCCAATTGATGAAATAATTACAGGAATCGCAAAGGATGGCTATATTCCAAGCTTCTGCACAGCCTGTTATCGTCTGGGCCGAACCGGAAAAGATTTTATGGATCTGGCTAAGCCAGGTAAGATTCAGGAATTTTGTCGCCCCAACGCAATGCTGACTTTTAAGGAATATTTAGAAGACTATGGAACTGAAGTGAGCCGTAAACACGGCAAAGAATGTTTGAGTGAACTGATGGAGAAACTGGAAAATGATAATCCTAAACTTGCTGAAAATATTGCTGCTAAGCTTGATGATATTTCTGAT
The DNA here is from genome assembly GCF_003337665.1 of Halanaerobium sp. ST460_2HS_T2. Taxonomy (NCBI): domain Bacteria; kingdom Bacillati; phylum Bacillota; class Clostridia; order Halanaerobiales; family Halanaerobiaceae; genus Halanaerobium; species Halanaerobium sp. ST460_2HS_T2. The sequence goes on along the minus strand of NZ_QPJF01000007.1, from coordinate 19,601 downwards.
GGAAAGCACGATTTATACCTTTAGCCTTTAAGTTCTTCAATAATATAATGATTAATATAATGATTTTAACTTAAAATCTAAAGCCAAGTTTTAGTAGGAAAGTGATTTGATTTTAAATGATATAACTTTTTTTAATAAAATTTTTAAAATAAGGAAGTGGGAAAATGAATTCTACAGCCAAGGGAGATCGACCACATATCGCAGTTTTCGGTAGGCGGAATGTTGGTAAATCTTCGTTAATAAATAAACTGACTAATCAGAAGCTGGCCCTTGTTTCCAGCCAGCCGGGAACAACTACTGACCCTGTTTATAAAGCAATGGAGCTGCTGCCAATTGGTCCTGTGATGATGATCGATACAGCGGGGATTGATGACCAGGGTGAGCTTGGAGAAATGAGGATCAAAAAGACCAAAGAAATTATGCGCAAAACTGATCTGGCCCTGCTGGTTATTTCTGCGGTTCAGGGAGCAGGAGAATTTGAAGCTGATTTGATTAAAGAATTCAAAGAACGGGATATTCCATTTATTGTGGTGCTGAATAAAATTGAGCTTTTGGAAACAGAAAGGGCTGAGCAGAGATCTGTTTTAAAGGAGCTTGATCAATTTTTAAAGAAATTCAAGCTCGAATTCATTAAAGCCAGTGCAGACCAGGAAATTAATATAGACTTAATTAGAGAAGTGATCGCAGAAGAGATGCCGGAAGACTGCAGCCGCCAGACAATTATGGGAGATTTAATTAACACAGGTGATACTGTTGTTTTAGTGACTCCTATTGATAGTGCTGCTCCCAAGGGGAGACTAATTCTACCTCAGGTACAGACAATTAGAGATATTCTGGATCATGACGCTGCTGCTCTCGTAACTAAAAAAACAAAGGTTAAATCAGAAATTGATAAATTAAAAAATCCTCCCAAAATTGTTGTTACTGATTCTCAGGCTTTTGAAACAGTTTCCAAAGAGGTAGCAGAAGAAATATTGCTGACAGGTTTTTCCGTTTTATTTGCACGCTATAAAGGTGATCTGAAGACCTTTGTCCGGGGAGCAAAAGCAATGGAAAAATTAAAGGCCGGAGATAAAGTGCTGGTAGCTGAAGCCTGTACTCACAGACGTCAGCAGGATGATATTGGAACAGTCAAAATACCAAATTGGATCCACAGTAAAATAAGCCCTGGAATTGAATTTGACCATGTTTCAGGTAGGGAATTTCCAGATAATCTGGAAGACTATACAGTGATTTTACACTGCGGCAGCTGCATGTTAAACCGTAAAGAAGTTCTATCACGGCTGAAGGAAGCAGAGGCTGCGGGGGTTCCGGTGATTAATTATGGAATGGGTATTGCCTGGCTGCACGGGATTTTGGACCGAGCTCTGGAACCTTTTCCAGAAGCTTTAGAACTCTGGCAGCAGGATCAAGAAAAAATTGTAGGAGTGATTTAGTTGAATCAGTTTGAAATCAAAAGAATAATTGATCAGGCATATGATAAAGCTCAATTAAATAAAGAGGATATTACTGCTATATTGGCAGAAGATTTAGCCAATCTAGATTATTTATTACAAAAAGCAGATGAAAAGCGAGACGAAATTTGTGGTGATGAAGTACATTTAAGAGCTATTATAGAATTTTCCAGCTACTGTAAACAAAACTGTTATTATTGTGGATTGAGAAAAGATAACCAGCAGCTCAAACGCTATCAGTTAAAGTCAAAAGAAATTATTGAAACTGCTCAAATGGCGTCTGAATTGGGTTATCAAACAGTGGTTCTGCAGTCAGGAGAGGATGATTATCCTGCAGAAGAAATAGCTGAAATTATCAAAAAAATTAAAAAGACTACAGCTATGGCAGTAACTCTGAGTTTGGGAGAAAGAGATTTTGAGGCTTATAAACTCTGGCGGGAGGCTGGGGCAGATCGATATCTTTTAAAACATGAAATAGCAGATAAAGTACTTTATCAAAAATATCATCCAGGAATGAGTTTTGAAAATAGAATTGAAAGTCTAAAATATTTAAAGGTTTTAGGTTATCAGATTGGAAGTGGAGTTATAATTGGTCTGCCGGATCAGACTCCGGCAATTCTGGCTGAAGATTTGCTGCTCTGTCAGGATTTAGAACTTGATATGATTGGTTCAGGTCCTTTTATTCCCCATCAGCAGACACCGTTAAGAGGGAGTGAAAAAGGAACAGTCGAGATGACTTTAAAATTTACTGCTTTAAGCCGACTTTTACTACCTTTAGCACATATTCCGGCGACAACTGCGCTGGGGACCATTGATGCTGAAGGGCGCCAAAAAGCTCTGCAGGCAGGAGCCAATGTAGTTATGCCTAATGTAACAGATGGCAGATATCGAGAACAGTATCAGATTTATCCAGATAAAATATGTGTAAATGAAGAAGCAGGAGATTGTCGTCAGTGTATCGGCGGTATAATAGCTTCACTTGGTCGTTATGTAAGTCAGAATCAGGGTCACAGCTTAAGAGAGTAAAAGTTAAATATTAATAAAAAACAACTCCCAATTTAAACTGCAGATTTAAAATTACTGCAGCTTGAGTTGGGAGTTTAATTATTTTCATCTGATTCATTTTCCTTTTTTTCATGTTCATGTTCGCTGAAATCAAGAGCCTTATTTGTAGCTGCGAAATATTCGGTTTCAGATAGATAAATATTACCTTCACCTACTTTATCAGTCAGCCCAATTTTACGGAACATTTTAAGTAAACGCTCATTAACTCCAGTCAGCATAATCTCCCCACCATTTTCCTGAACCTGGTCTATAAATTCTTCTAAAACTTTAATAATTGTGATATCAATTCTTCTGACATTTCTCAGCCTGATAATAAAATCTGTATTTGGTTCAAAAAATTCTTCCAGCTGATCTTTTAAATCATCAGCAGCACTAAAATGAACCGCCCCTTTGAGATCAACGACCCTTGCCTGTTGGGATGAGATTTCAGATTCATCAGCTTTTTTATGGTGGACATGGTGCAGATGATAACCCTGGTCATCGTCTTTTTTATCATAATAGAGCATATCAATATCAGCTTTTTTTGAAATTTGTAAAACGACAACTAAAGAAACTAAAACACCAAAATAGATTGCCTGATCAATATTTGGCAGCACAATTGTAGCAATAAAGGTTGAGCTGAAAATTAGAGCATCTCCTTTAGTAGTTTTTAAATTCCTAATTACTTCTTTGAAATCTAAAATGCCTATAGCTGCAGCTATAACTAGACCTGCTAAGACAGAAACTGGAATATAGGCTAGATAAGTTCTGAAAAATAAAATAAAAAACACAATAGAAATGGCAGAAAAAAATTGTGAAACTCTGTGTTTGGCACCAGCACTCAAGTTGGCAAATGTCTTGGCAAAGGAAGAAGAAATGGCAAAGCCGCTAAAAAATGAAATAACCATATTGGTAATTCCCTGACTCTTAAACTCTCGATCAAAGTTGGGTTCCTCATCTGTTTTTAAAGCCAGAGACTGCAGTACAGCCATTGTCTGAATCAGTCCCAATAAGGCAATAGAAAAGGCTTTAGTATAAACCTGACCGATTAGACCCCAGTCTAAACTTATCAGATGAAAATCTATAATTCTTTTCGGAATTTCTCCAACCAGTGGTATTGACTGATTAATTCCAGCTGTTGTAGTTAGGATAGTCATTAAGACTACTGTTATTAGATATTCCGGCAGTGATTTCTTGATTAGGGGTATCACAAAGATTAAAAATAAAGTTGCTGCCCCAACTGCTAAATTAAGATAATTGAGCTCGGAAATATTTGAAATAAACTGGGTGCTTTTGGTGATTACATTTGAACCACTGACCCTGACCCCGGTGAAATTTTCTATTTGAGAAAATAGAATTAAAATAGCTGCTCCATGAGAAAGGGCGACAACAACAGGGTGTGAAATGTACTTTATTAATTCACTGAGGTTAAAACTGACAAGTAAAAATTGGAATAAACCAATTAAAAAGGTCGTTAAAAATATGACCTGCAGATAATTTTCTCCCTGAAAATTATTTAAACTGCTGTAGAGAGCAACTGTGATCATATTGGTAGGACCTACAATTACATAAGAAGAAAAATTAAAAATAGAGGCAGTCAGCATCGAAAAAATAGAGGCGTAAATTCCGTAAATTGGATTAATTCCTAAAATTAAAGCATAGGCCATATTCTGCGGCAGAGCAATAGTAGCAGTGGTTAAACCGCTCAGCATATCCCCACTGTATTTTTTAAACAATTTTTTTATATTTAGCAAGGTGGTTCACCCCAATTCTGGATTATATTTTTTTCTTTGCTTCTAGTTTAACAGGCCAGCCTAAAACTTTCAATTGAAAAAGGAATTTTATAATTTAATTTTGCATAGGCAGAGAGCAGGATCAGTAAGCTGCAGCATCTAAAAACACAAGATAAAATTTATTGAAATATATTTTTAGATACTTGAAAAATAAAATAAAATTTATTAAAATAAAATGAGAAATTCTGCTGCAAAAAAAACTAAAATAATTTAAAACGAAGCTGATTAAAAAATATTGAATTTAATAGGAGGAGATGAATATGTTAACAAAAAATAATTATTTAACTGCAGTATTCATTTTGCTTATTCTATTATTTGTTTTTTTTCAACCATATTGTGTACAGGCACAAGAAAGTCAAAATAAGACAAATATTGAAGGTACACCAACTTTTAATCAAGGAATACTTATTATTATTTTATTAATATTTTTGCTTTTAGTTATGTTTATATGGGAGCCGCTTCCAATAGGTGTTATATCTTTATGTATACCAGTTATTTTAATTATACTTGATTTTTGGACGAAGGTCTCAGTTGAGGATGCTTTATCAGGATTTAGTAATTCAGCGACAATTACAGTTATGGCAATGTTTGTAATTAGTAGGGGAATTCAAAATAGTGGAGCAATGCAATTTCTAGGAAATAAAATTATTAAATATACTGGTGATAATGAGAAAAAACAAGTGATTGCAATAAGTGGACTGACAGGTATTATTGCTGGTTTTATTAATAACACTCCGACAGTTGCTACTTTTATACCTATGGTGACTGATTTAGCTAGAAAAACAAAAGTATCTCCCTCTAAATTGTTAATCCCACTCTCTTATGCTGCTATGCTGGGTGGTACATTAACTTTATTAGGGACATCCACTAATCTTTTAGGAAGTCAGGTATCTGCTCGCTTGATAAACCATCCTTTTTCCATGTTTGAATTCACAAAATTAGGGATAGTAGTATTTGTGGTGGGAATTTTATATTTAATAACAATTGGACACCGCTTAATACCCGAAAGAATTAGACATGATCTAAAAGATTATATAGAAGAATATGAGATAGAAAAATATTTAACTGAAATAAAAATAGCTGAAAATTCTCCTTTAATTGGACAGGATATAGGAGAATTATTGTCAAATAAGGGTAAGAATTTAGATATTATACAATTAAATCGCAATAATGAAAAATATATGGAACCTCTAGAATTAAAAACAATTAGGCCAAATGATCATTTGGTTATTAGAGCAGATTATGAAACTGTTTTAGAATTTGCAAAGATTAATGGGGTAATTATTCTACCAGAAATTAAAATTTCTCAGGCACAATTAGAAAACGAGATAACCGGGCAAAAAGTAATTGAATTAGTTATTCCTGATAACTCGTTTTTGAAAGGCAGGACTATAAATAATGTTAATTTCCTTAATCGTTATGATGCAAGTTTGCTTGCAATTAGACATGGAGGAGAAATTGCCCATACTGATATTAAAAATTTTTATTTGAGAGAAGGGGATGTTCTTCTATTACTGGCTGCTGAAAATACTATAGAAAGGCTAAAAGAAAATCAAAACTTTATAATAAGAGAAAGGGATGAAACAGAAACTATTGCTTATAAGCCTTTAGATATTATTTTATCAGTAGGAATCGCTTTTTCGATAATTATTTTGGCATCACTTAAAATATTGCCGATTCCGATTGCTACTTTAGCAGGTATTGCAGCAATGGTTATCTTAAAATTAATAGATCCACAGGAAATATATGATTCAATTAATTGGGAAGTTATTTTTCTTTTAGCGGGTTTAATACCACTAGGGGTTGCAATTGAGCAGACTGGAACTGCTAAGTTTATAGCTAATCAGATTTTAAATATTGCAGGATTTTTACCGGATATTATTGTTTTGGCGATATTTTATTATATGACTACATTACTTACAGATATAATAAGTAATAATGCCACTGTGGTACTTATGATTCCGGTGGCAATAAATGCTGCAGATCAGATTGGAGCAAATCCTTTTGCCTTTGTTTTAGCAGTAACATTTGCTGCTAGTGCTTCGTTTGCGAGCCCGGTAGGCTACCAAACAAATTTAATGGTTTATGGACCGGGAGGTTATAAATTTAGGGATTATGTACTAGTAGGTGCACCCTTAGAAATAATAATGGCTGTTATAGTACCAATTGCTATTTCAATATTTTGGGGGTTATAAAGCATATAACTGTCATAGAACTACAGTAAGTCGAGAAATTAAGAAGGGCTTAATGTTCAAAAAATAAAGGTTATGAGCTGAAGCAGAAAATGAAAGAAAAAATGGTGCAGAATTATTAGATGGGGAACAGGTTTTTCAGAACTAAGGAAAAAATATCAAAATCCCATTTGATTAATCTCAATTTCTATTGTATAATACAGCTAGATAGAAATTTCTACATGACTAGATTTAAAAATTAAAGAACGGGGAGCCAAACTGGAAGCTGAGAGGATGAGCAATCATCGACCCACTACCTGATCCTGGTAATGCAGGCGTAGGTAAAATAAAAAGACCTTAAACCCTCCGGTTTGTTCCTCACAAATTAGGAGGGTTTTTATTATGCAGAATAAATTTTCAACAAGAATGCTGGCAGAAATTGGGGTGGCTGTTGCTCTTGCAGTTGTTTTAAATTTTCTTAAACTCTGGCGGATGCCGCAGGGTGGTTCAATAAGTTTAGAAATGCTGCCGATTTTAGTGATTGCTTTCCGCTGGGGAGTAGGAGCCGGAATGTTTAGTGGTCTGGCCTATGGACTGCTGCAGCTGATGTTTGGAGCTTATATAATTCATCCGATTCAGTTAATTATGGATTATCCTCTGCCTTATATGGTTTTGGGTGCAGCGGGTATGTTTAAGATCAGGAAAGACGAGATTATTAAGCCTCTTAAAATGTTCTGGGCAGTGGTAGTTGCCTCGGCCTTAAGGTTAATTGTTCACATTTTATCAGGAGTTATCTTTTTTGGCAGTTATGCACCTGAGGGTCAGAATGTCTGGGCCTATTCTACTATTTATAATGCGACATTTTTGATTCCAACTACTATAATTACTTATATTGTGCTGATAATTGTAATGAAGGCACTAGAAAAAAAATAATGACGCACTCAATGCTAATGGTGTGATGCACTCAATGTGCTAAGGCAAATCTATTTATTTGCTATAAAAGAAAGCGAGTATGACGGGCTCGATGCCCTAATGCTGAGCTGACCATGCGTTTATAAAAGAAAGCGAGTATGACGGGCTCGATGCCCTAATGCTGAGCTGACCATGCGTTTATAAAAGAAAGCTCAGTACAATTTAATAAATGAAACAGGGGAGCCCTTGGGCTGAGATAAAGCAGATGCTTTAACCCTTAGAACCTGATCTGGATAATACCAGCGAAGGGAGTTGTGGGGAGTGATTATTAATATGATTACTTTATTTTAAAACACAGTTTCCTTAATTGGGAGCTGTGTTTTTATTTTGCAATGATTTTTAAACTGATTTTTATATAATATTCTAAATTAATTTCAAAATTATAAGGAGCTGAGCAAAATGACTCAAATGACAAAAGCAATTAATGGTGAAATAAGTAAAGAGATGAGGATGGCAGCAGCGGAGGAAGGGGTGGCTGCAGAATTTATTTGTCAAGGAATTGCTGCAGGAACTATTGTTATACCGGCAAATGTTAACCACAAAAATTTAAAGGCAAAGGCCTTTGGCAGAGGTTTAAAAACTAAGGTTAATGCTAACTTTGGTACTTCTGAAGATTATGATTCTATTGAAGCTGAGTTAAAAAAATTGGAGGCAGCAGTTAAAGCTGGAGCAGATGCAGTTATGGACCTCTCTACGGGAGATAAAATAAAAGAAACTAGAGCAGCTATACTAAAAAATGCTGAAGTTCCTGTCGGAACAGTCCCTATTTATCAAGCGGCTGTAGAAACAGTTAAGTCAGGACGGGGAATAATTGAGATGAAAGTTGAAGAATTATTTGAAGTGATTAAAGCTCAGGTTGAAGAAGGGGTAGATTTTATTACAGTCCACTGCGGCTTGACTTTAGAAACTCTAAGACATCTGGCGGCTGAAGGAAGAGTAACCGATATTGTCAGCCGGGGTGGATCGTTTATGGCAGCCTGGATGCTCCATAATAATCAGGAAAATCCACTTTTTGAGTATTATGACCGCTTACTTGAAATCTGCTATAAAAACGATGTAACTTTAAGTCTTGGTGATGCTCTCCGTCCGGGCAGTCTGGCAGATGCTACAGATCGAGCTCAGATCCATGAACTTTTAGTTCTGGGTGAACTGGTAGATAGAGCTCGCGAGGCGGAAGTCCAGGTGATGGTGGAAGGACCAGGCCATGTACCCTATGATCAGATTGAAACAAATATCAAACTGCAGAAAGAACTCTGCAAAGAGGCTCCATTTTATGTGTTAGGACCTTTAGTTACAGATATTGCAGCTGGTTATGACCATATTACAGCAGCAATTGGCGGCACAGCAGCGGCAGCGGCGGGGGCGGATTTCCTCTGTTATGTTACCCCGGCTGAACATATTGGCTTACCTGATATTGAAGATGTGCGGGAAGGAGTAATTGCCTGCAAAATTGCAGCTCATGCTGCAGATATTGCAAAAGGAGTTAAGGGGGCAAAGGAGAGAGATAATCAGATGGCAGCCGCCAGAAAAAAATTAGATTGGGAAAAGCAGATTGAGCTGGCCCTGGCGCCAGAAAAATTAAAAGAATCAAGAGCAGCCCACAACCAGACTTTAAAGGAAGAAGATGCCTGTACAATGTGTGGCTCTTATTGTGCGATGAAAATAGTAGATCAGCAGCTTAGTTAAATAATATTTAAGTCCTGATTTAATAGAAGTCAAATAAGAACTTAGAAAAACTGACGATGACTAAAACTAATTATCAAAATAAATATTAACTTAATTCTGAAAGGATGATTAGAATGGATAATAAGAAATTGACCTTTTCGGCACTTTTAATTGCTCTGGGAACAATGACAGGACACTTAATCTATATTCCAGTGGGAGTGGCCAAAGCTTTTCCGGTCCAGCATTTAATTAACATTTTATCCGCTGTTTTACTGGGGCCTGCCTATACAGTTTGGAATGCTTTTGCAATTTCTCTGCTTAGAAATATGCTGGGAACCGGTTCTCTGCTGGCTTTTCCGGGCAGTATGATTGGGGCCTTAATAGCCGGTCTGCTTTATCAAAAGTTTAAATCTAAGGGGTGGGCTCTGGTGGGAGAGTTAATTGGAACAGGACTTCTGGGAGCAGTGGCTGCTTATCCGATTGCCAGATTTTTGATGGGCAGCGGTTCCACAGTGTTTTTCTTTGTTATTCCTTTTTCTTTAAGTGCAGCTGGAGGGGCAGTGATTGCCTATTTATTCTTAAAAGCAGTGGAAAAGGCAGACAGCCTATCATTTATTGAAGATTTAAATTAATAATGAAGATAGAAAATTGACTGAATTAATTTTAAAGATTAGAGAATTGAAATTGGAGCAAGCAAAAGGAGCTGATTATATTGAAGAAAGTCTTAACAATAGCTGGTTCTGACTCTGGTGGAGGAGCAGGGATCCAGGCTGATTTAAAAACAATGACAGTTCATCAAGTCTATGGAGCGTCAGTAATAACAGCAGTTACAGCTCAAAATACGTTGGGAGTACAGGGAGTAAAAACTTTAAGTGTTCAGGCGGTAATTTCTCAGCTGGATTCTGTTTTAAGAGATATAGAATTTTCTGCTTTAAAAACTGGTATGCTGGCCAACAGTCAGATTATTGAGCAGATAGCTGCAAAAATAAAAGAATATTCTCTGCCAAATCTGGTTGTTGATCCAGTAATGGTAGCTACAAGTGGTGACTTATTATTAAAAGAAGAAGCAGTTGAAACATATAAAGAAAAACTCTTTCCGCTGGCGGAAATTATAACACCTAATCTATATGAGGCGAAAGTATTGGCAGGTGTAGAAACTGAAGAAAATAATGATCCGCAAGTTCTGGCAGAAAAGCTAATAACTTACGGCAGCAGCTGGGTGCTGATCAAGGGCGGTCACACAACTAAAAAGAGGTCAGCAAAAAAAGCAGTTGATCTCCTTTATGACGGCAGCCAGTTCATAGAATTTGAAGCAGAACATATTCCTACAAATAATACTCATGGAACAGGCTGTACTCTTTCGGCAGCAGTTGCTTCAAATTTGGCTCGGGGAATGGACATGGAAAAAGCAGTGGGCCAAGCAAAGAAATTTATTACCGGGGCCATCAAAAATAATTTTCCTGTTGGCCAGGGTAATAGCCCGGTCAATCATTTCTGGCGGCTTCAAAATCTGCAGCATAGTTCCAATCAGCAGTTTTCTTAAGTTTATCTAGTCAAATAAGATATTAGGAGGTAAAAATGCTAAACTGGGATCTTTATTTAATCACAGAAGAAAGTTTATCAGCTGGCAGAAAAACTATAGAAGTTGTGAAAGAAGCAGCTGCAGCTGGAGTTGATGTAATTCAGCTGCGGGAGAAAAATTTGTCTCTGCGGGAAAAATTTAAGCTGGGACAGCAGATTAAAAAAATATGCAGTCGATATCAGATCACATTGATAGTCAATGATCGGCTTGACCTGGCTCTGGCTTTAGATGCAGATGGTGTGCATCTGGGGCAGAGCGACCTGCCTCTGCGGTCTGCCCGCAAAATTTTAGGTCCAAATAAGATTATTGGCCTTAGTGCCTGCCGGGATCAAGAAATCACTCAGGCTGAAGCTGATGGTGCAGATTATCTGGGAGTGGGAGCAATTTTTAAGACTAAATCTAAGCAGCTCAATTCAGATAAAAATGGAATTGGTCTGCAGAGATTGGCTGAGATTAAAAAAAGAACTGATTTACCGCTGATAGCAATTGGAGGCCTGAATAAAAGCAATGCCCCACAGGTAATCAAAAGTGGGGCTGACTGTATTTCGGTAATTACAGCTCTGACAAAAGCGGAAAAGATAGAAAATGAAACTCGAGAATTTAAGCAAATAATCAAAAAAGCAAAATCTAAAAGGAGGGTCCTAAATTGTCAGCAGAAACTAGTCAAAATAGAAAAGAATATGCCGAAAGGTTAAAAAAGTTTAAAAAAATTATCAAAGCAGAAAAGCCTTTGATTCATCATATAACAAATAATGTGACAGTTAATGACTGTGCTAATATAACTTTAAACTGGGGCGCTCTGCCGGTGATGGCCCCAGCAGTAGAAGAATCAGCTCAGATGGTGGAAAATGCTTCATCTCTGGTTCTAAATCTGGGGACTATTTCTTCCTGTCAGCTTGAGTCAATGCTTAAAGCAGGTAAAAGAGCAAATGAACTAGGAATTCCAATAGTATTAGATCCCGTTGGAGTTGGAGCTACAAAGTTTAGAATTGAAGCAGCTCAAAAAATATTAGCTGAGCTAAAAATTTCAATAATTAAGGGCAATCAAGGTGAGATATCTTTCTTAGCCGGAAAAGAAGCTGAAGTTAGAGGTGTAGAGTCGATTGGTGAATACAAAAATACAGCTGAAGCTGCAGAAGAATTGGCCAAAAAGTTAGGAGCAGTTATTGTTGTCAGTTCTGAGATTGATTTGCTTAGTGATGGCCGCCAACTCTCTGAGATCAACAGAGGTCATCCTCTAATGGGAAAAGTTGTGGGCACAGGCTGTATGCTGGGGTCAACATTAGGTGTTTTTGCTGCTGCAGCAAAAAATTCCAATTTATCTTTATTTGAGGCAGCCCAAACAGCAGTTTATTATTATTCTCTAGCTGGGGAAAAGGCGGCAGAAAAGGAATTAACTCCTGCTAAGTTTAAAATAGAATTTATGGATGCTATATATAAATTAAGATTTTGATTTTAACTACTTTCTCTAAAAATATTATTTATTTTTGCAAACGAATTTTATAATGTCAAATAAATGATTGAAATTTCCGCCCCCAACTAATATAATAAATTGTGGTAAGATATTTTGGGAAGGGGATTATTGTAATGGGAAAAAGAGTAATTAAGTCAGTTTTGCGAGCAACCAAAATTTTAGATTATATAGGCAATAATGAAAATGAAGTAAGATTAACGAAGATCAGTAATGATCTTGAAATAAATATGAGTACTTTACACAGTATCATTGCAACTTTAGAAAAAGCAGGCTATATAAGTCAAAATAGTAATAATCATAAATATTCTTTAGGCAAAAAGCTTTTTGAACTGGGAAAAGTTTATGAAGGAAAGATCTCTTTTACAGATCTTGCTAGACCTTTTTTGGAAAAATTAGCAGATAAATTTGACGAGACAGTTCAGCTGGGCGTCTTATCTGCTGACAAGGTACTTTATATTGATAAGGTAGAATCTAAACATAGTTTAAGGATGACCTGTCAGATGGGAAGCAAAGATGAACTTCATTCCAGTGCCACAGGTAAATTATTACTGGCTTATTTGGAAGAAAAAGAAGTAGATAGATTATTGAACAAGAAATTAGAAAAATATACTGAAAACACTATAACTGAGCGTAAAAAATTAAAAAAAGAACTTGAAAAAATTGAGAAGCAGGGATTTGCTCTAGATAAAGAAGAATCAGAAATTGGTTTAAATTGTGCTGCTGCACCAGTAAAAGACAACTCTGGTAAAGTAATAGCAGCAATAGGAATCAGTACTCCTACGAGTAGAGTTTCTGAAGCTAAATTAATGGAAATTAAAGATAATTTAATAAAAGAAGCTTCTGATTTATCAGATTTATTATCCTAAAAATTAGTTTGACAAAATTAAGTTATTCACATACAATAATTTTACATTAACAAATTAATTTTATAATAGCAAATTAATTTCAAAGAGGGAGGATAATATGAAAGTAGTAGCTTTTAACGGCAGTCCCAACAGCGAGGGAAATACATATCATGCAATCAAAATGGTGGCAGAAGAACTCGAAAATAAGGATATTAAAACGGAAATTATTCAGGTAGGTAATAAAGAAATCAGAGGTTGCCTTAGCTGTAATAAATGTGTCAAAAACCAGAATGAAAAATGTATTATTGATGATCAGGTGAACGATTGGATTCAGAAGCTGAAAGAGTCTGATGGGATTATTATTGGCTCACCTGTTCATTATGCAGCAATTGCTGGAACAATGAAGTCATTTTTAGACAGAGCATTTTATGTAGCAAGTGTCAACGGCATGATGCTCAGACATAAGGTAGGTGCCCCTGTTGTTGCAGTTAGAAGATCAGGTGGAATGCCAACTTTTAATCAGCTTAGTAATTATATCAATTATTCGGAAATGATGATGCCTACATCTAATTACTGGAGTGTAATCCACGGTACGACCCCAGGCGAAGCAGAAAAGGATGAAGAAGGAAAACAGATTATGAGAATTTTAGGTAAGAACATGGCTTATCTGATGGAAGTTATGGAAAATGCCGAAGGTGAAGTTGAAGCACCAGAGGCGGAAAGAAAGAAATTAATGAACTTTATCAGATAAACACCGTTATTCATATCTTTTAAGGAAGAGCTTGCTTTAATCAGCAGGCTCCTTTTTTATTTCTTTTGCTGATTTTTGAGACTTGAATCATAATAATTAATTTTTACTTAATATTTTGAAAATAATTTGCAAAAAATTTATTTTTGTGTTTAGATATAAATAATAGCTGATAGAATTGCTTTGATTTTATTTATTCAAAAATAATTAACTGGAGGCGGATTTAATGTTCGAATTTATAAATAACAGTGAGCAGCGAGTAATCTGATTTAAGTCTAATTTTAACAGAGAAAGGGGTAAATTATGCAGTTTTTAATCAATAATCCACAGTTCTGGCGCAGTGATGGGATTAATGAAAACCCGCCGGAAAAGTTTGAACTTAAATTAAAAGATGGTAAGCTGGAGCTGCCGACAGAAGTTAGAGCCAGACTGGGACTCAACACAGAAACAGAAGTTAGAATTAAATTTAATCAGAAGGGAATTTACATTGAAAGAGCAGATCCCAGGCTGACAAAAGTTTATATTGAGCCGACAAGTGACTGTAATTTAAACTGCAAAACCTGTGTCCGCCATTCCTGGGAGGAAAAGATGGGTTTTATGGAAATGGAAACCTATTATAAATTAATTGAAGAACTGAAAGACTTTAAGGGTCTAGAAAAAATTTCATTTTGGGGAATTGGGGAGCCGCTTTTTCATCCAGAGATTGCAGAGATGATTGAGCTGGCCTCAGAGCTGGGAGTAAAAACGCAAATGATTACAAATGGGCTGCTGCTCGATCAGAATAAAGCAGAAGCACTGCTTGAGGCCGGTCTGGACAGCCTGGTGGTTTCTGTTGATGGGACTTCTCCAGAAACTATGGCCGATATTCGTTCTGGAGCTGATTTGAAAACTGTAATTGAAAATGTGCAGAGATTTCGCAATCTGCGGGATAAAAAGCAGAAAAAATGTGAGATTGGAATTGAATATGTAATTATGAAATCAAATGTGGATGAATTAAAGGATCTGCGCAAGCTGGCCTTTAAAATGGGAGCTTCATTTATTTTTCTAACAAATCTCCTACCTTACACTGAAGATATGTCTGATGAAATATTATATTCATTTTCAATCAGCCGCTCCCAACCTGAAATCAGAACTGAACACCGGCCGGAAATTTATCTGCCGCCAACGGATTTAAGAGAAGATATTATCCGTGATCTGGCTGCAGTAGGAGGTAAATCAAGTTCAATCAGTACGACTCAGGTACCATTTAATCCCCATCGCGGTTACTGTAAATTTGTAGAAGACGGCTCAATAGCAGTTAACTGGCAGGGAGAAATTAGTCCCTGTATTGCGCTAATGCACAGTTATGACCTGTATGTCAGAGAACGGAAGAAACATATCAAAAAATATTCACTCGGAAATATTTCCGATGAGTCACTCTCAGCAATCTGGAATCAGAAAGAATTTAGAGATTTTCGCAAAGAGCTTAAAGAATTTCCTTTTTCAGACTGTACCCAGTGTTCCGGCTGTGAGATGTCAAAAGAAAATGAAGAAGATTGTCACGGTAATGAATTTCCGGTCTGTGGCGACTGCCTCTGGGCCAGGGGAGTTATTCAGTGTCCCTAAAAGTTAAGTTTTATCTAAAAATAAATATTTTTCTAAAGATTAAGCAGGAATTTGGCTATTAATATTTAATATTAATAATATACCTTCGAGTCTTTTTGCCTAAGGAATTTTCTATGGGAATTAGACCGCTGGGTTGAGGAATAAATGACTCAGCCTCCCGTGCTTGGAAAGAAGAGTAAATTTAAAGGAGGTATAATTAATGGGAAAAATTTATGAGTACAAAGTTTTAAGAGTTGATTTGACAAACGAAGAAATTAAAACAGAAAAAATATCGGGTGAGCTTGTTAAAAACTATCTTGGGGGTAGAGGTCTGGCATCAAAGATTTTATATGATGAGATTGATCCAAAAGTTGATCCCTTAAGTCCAGAAAATAAACTGATCTATGCAACTGGACTTTTAACCGGAACAGCTGCTTCTACTGGTGGCCGCTACATGGTTGTTACCAAAGGGCCTCTTACAGGGACTATAGCCAGCAGTAATTCAGGTGGATTTTTTGGAGCCGAGCTTAGATTTAGCGGCAATGACATTATCATTTTTGAAGGTAAGGCCAGTCATCCAGTTTATCTTTCAATAATGGGAGATAAAGTTGAGCTCAAAGATGCTTCTGAAATCTGGGGTAAGCCGGTTTATGAGACCACTGATCTCCTGATTGAAGCAGCTGGTAATAAAAACGCAAGAGTCAGCTGTATTGGTCCGGCCGGTGAAAAGCTAGTTAAATTTGCCTCAATTATGAATGAAAAAGATAGAGCTGCCGGCAGAACCGGTGTTGGAGCAGTAATGGGTTCTAAAAATCTGAAGGCAGTTGTGGTTAAAGCTGATGAAAAACAGGTTGAATATTTTAAAGATGAAATGATGAAAGTTGTCAAAAAACAGACTAAAATACTGAAAGAAGATGGAGTAACAGGTGAGGGTTTACCTGCTTTAGGTACCAAAGTTCTAGACAATATTATTAATTCTACTGGGGCCTATCCAACTAAAAATTTCCAGTTTGCAATCTTTGAGGATGTGGATGAGGTTTCTGGAGAAGCACTGGTTGAAAAAGGATATCTGCAGTCAAATACTGGCTGTTATGGTTGTCCAATTCGCTGTGCCAGAAAGACAAAACTTCCCAATGGCCGCAGTGGAGAAGGTCCAGAATACGAAACAGGCTGGGCTTTTGGTGCAGACTGTGGAGTTAATGATCTAAATGCTATTTCAGAAGCAAATTTTATCTGTAATGACCTTGGTCTGGATACAATTACAGCCGGTGCAACTATTGCCTGTGCCATGGAATTATATGAAAAAGGCTATATAGATAAAGATGAACTGGAAAATGGTCCTGAATTAAAATTTGGTTCTTCTGAGTCAATAATCTATTATACAGAAAAAATGGCTTACCGTGAAGGCTTTGGAGATCAGCTGGCGGAAGGTTCATACCGCCTGGCAGATTCTAAAGGACATCCTGAGCTTTCGATGAGTGTTAAAAAACAGGAGCTTCCTGCTTACGATCCTCGCGGTGTTCAGGGACATGGACTTAACTATGTTACTTCAAACCGCGGTGGCTGTCATGTTAGAGGTTATATGATCTCACCTGAGGTTTTAGGGGTTCCAGAAAAGTTGGATCCACAGGAATTAGAAGGAAAGCCTAAGTGGGTTATGACCTTCCAGGATTTAACAGCTATCATTGATTCAATTGGAATGTGTCTTTTTACTTCCTTTGCTTTAGGACTTGATGACTACAGAGAAATAGTCAATGCAGGCACTCAGTTTGAGTACAGCTCAGAATCTCTGCTGGAAACCGGTGAACGAATTTATAACTTAGAGCGTCAGTTTAACTTAGAAGCAGGTATTTTACCTGAAGAAGATAAACTGCCAGCTCGCTTTGATGAGCCACTTCCAGATGGTCCACAAAAGGGTATCAGCACTAAATACAGAGAAATCTTACCTGAGTATTATGAAATTAGAGGCTGGCAGGAAGATGGTTGGATCAGTGAACAGAAACTAAAGGATATGAAAATTAAATAATAATATTGGCGGGGTAAATAATTGGCTTTTAAAAAATATATTGCAGTTTAAGGTTATTCAATTTAGCCTCGTAAATCCATCCAGTTCTCTGCCGGGAACTGGGTGGAATTTTAATATTAAAGGATGATAATTATGACATTAAAAGTTAAATTTTATTCACTATTTAGAATTAATTTAAAAAGTGCAGGAACTGAATATAAATTGAACAGTAAAATTACAATTGCAGAACTGATAAAAAAATTAGATCAGGATTATGATAATTATTTTACTCAAAAATTACTGGAGGAAGACCGGAGTATCTCACCCGGGGCGATTATTCTGGTTAATGGTAAAAATATTATTCATCTAGATAAATTAGAGACAGAGATTACAAACAAGGATACAGTAACTCTATTTCCACCCTCAGCAGGAGGTTGATTATGAAGAATTATTTACAAAGACAGCAGGAATTATTTACAGATAAACAGCAGCAGAGGCTGGAAAAATTAAAAGTTATGATTGCTGGTGTTGGAGGTCTGGGGACAAATCAGGCTCTACAGCTGCAGCGGATTGGAGTTAAAAAAATATATCTTTATGATTATGATCAGGTGGAAATATCAAACTTAAATCGGCAGCTCTGTTATGGGAAAAATGATATTGGCCGTCCAAAAGTGGAGGCAGCAGCAGAGTTTTTAGGTAAATTTGAATTGGAAACTGAAGTTATTGGTATAAATGAAAGAATAAGTTTAGAAACTAAAATTCCCAATGATGTAGATATTATTTTTGATGGTCTTGATAATTTTGAGTCCCGCTTTATTTTGGATCAGCTGGCTGCAGAAAACAAACTGCCTTTTATCCATGCCGGGATAGAAGAGTTTTTTGCCCAGATCATGCTGGTGCTGCCTGAAAGCAGCTTGCGTCTAAAGGATGTTTTTGCCGGCAGTAAAAAGCAGAAGCTGCCTGCAGTTTTTTCCCCTGCTGTGACAGTGACTGCTTCCATTCAAGTGTTGGAAGCTCTAAAATATCTACTTGGTTTTGATAATTATTTAAATAATCAGCTGCTGTACATTGACTTATTCAACAATCAGATAGAAAAAATTGACTTGAGTTAAATTAAAAATTCATATTTTAGTTATCTGATGTAATTTTTCTACTTGATAAAAATTGATTTCTCTGTTAGCCTTAATTTCAGGAGTTGATAATATGCAGACAGAAATATATCATTTATTTCATAGTGGGACAGCAGTTAGAGTAAAAGATAAATTATTTATTTTCGATTATTTTAAAGACGAGCCGCAGCAGGAAAAAGCAGTGACTAGTTCTTTAGAAAAAGGAGTCATTCGTTCAGACAGCTTTAAAAATATAAAAGAAACTTATGTTTTTGTTTCTCACAGCCATCATGATCACTACAATCAGATAATTTTTGACTGGGGAGAATACTGTGATCAGATAAATTATATTTTAGCTGCTGAAGTTGCAGAGGAATCAGATCTGGAGAGCAAAGATAACCTTTACTTAATGGAAAAAGACGAAGAACTGAAGCTTGATCAGATAAATATTTCAAGTTATGGCAGTACAGATAAAGGTGTTTCATTTTTAGTTGAGCTTGATAATTTAACTATTTTTCATGCCGGGGATTTAAATTGGTGGAAGTGGAAAAAGTTTAGCCCAAAGGTTCAAAAAAGAGAAGAAAGAGAATATAAAAGAGAAGTTGATAAGCTTAATGGTAAACAAATTGATATTGCCTTTGTGCCGGTTGACCCGAGATTAGAAGAAAACTTTTATCTGGCCGGAGAATATTTTATCAATCAGCTTAAACCAGCACTTTTTGTCCCCATTCATTTTGCTGATAATTTTGATGTAACTAAATTTTTTCGAGATAGATTTAATTCAAATCAGACAAGAGTGGCCGAAATCACTGAATCTGGAGAGAAAATTCTTTATACAAGAAAATAGCATGAGTTAATTTAATGTTTTAATTAAGTAAATTTCAGAAATTAACTTGACAAATAATTATCTAAATATTATACTAAATTTAGATAAAGAAAAATGTAAAGGTTTACCCGAGCTTTTAATTCTGCAAAATAAAGTATTTTATAACTTGCTTGTAGTGGAAAAAGCAATTTTTTTATTGTCAATGTAAACGTTTACCCGTTTATATTACAAGTAGATAACGTCAAATAAAATATGATAGTTACCATAAAATGTAAGTAAATAGTAATAGAACATCACTAATTTTAATTATAATAAAAATCTTAAGAATG